>DBOI01000043.1:0-4617 GCA_002299245.1 Hydrogenovibrio sp. UBA650 | reverse complement strand
GTTCGCTCTATCCCTACTCTAGTCTTTATGCGTGAAAAAATTGTCGTATTCTCAAACCCTGGCGCCATTCCTGGCAATGCATTTGAGGAAGCCATCGGTCAGCTTGTTGACTTAGATATGGAAAAAGTTCACAAGGATCTGGCAGAAGCTCAAGCGGAACAACAAGGCTAACTTCAAATGATAAAATGCGAACAGCTCCAACAGGAGCTGTTTTTATTTCTATCCTTACAAACTGGAACCTTAATGTCTGACAATATTCAACGACTTCAACCTCCGGCAACCATACTGATCACAGGCTGTTCGACTGGAATCGGTTATCAATGCGCTCAAGAACTTGACTCGCGTGGCTATCGAGTAATTGCAAGCTGTCGAAGCATAACTGACGTTGAAAGACTTCGAAGTGAAGGCCTGGAGTGTGTCCAGATTGACTTAGCTGATAGTGAATCTATTCAGACCGGTTTAGAAGCCGCCTTAGAACTCTCAGATGGCAGAATTGATGCTCTGTTTAACAATGGTGCCTTTGGCCTGCCCGGTGCGGTTGAAGACCTATCCAGAGAGGCTATGATTTATCAGTTTCAAACTAATGTATTCGGTACCCAAGAACTGACTAATGCAGTGGTTAAAGTGATGCGTCAACAAGGGCACGGCAGAGTTATCTATAACAGCTCTATTTTAGGTTTTGCTGCCATGCAGTATCGTGGTGCTTATAATGCCAGTAAATTTGCAATTGAAGGTTTTGCCGACACCTTAAGACTTGAAGTGAAACGTGACAATATCCAGGTCAGCTTGATTGAACCCGGACCGATCATATCCGAATTTAGAAATAACGCCTACCAGCAGTTTAAACGCTGGATTAACAAAGACCTGAGTGCCCATGCCGATAATTACCAGGCCATGGTTGAGCGCTTGGAGACCATCGGTCCCAGTGCACCTTTTACCCTGGGGCCTGAAGCCGTAACAAAATCGGTGATTCATGCCTTAGAAAGCAAGCAGGCCAAAATACGCTATCGAGTAACCTTACCGACTGTTGTATTTGCCTATTTGAAAAGACTGCTACCAAATCGATGGCTGGATGTATTGCTTATCAAAGCGGGCGGAGATGGCAAACGCTAGTTGAAGTGTTCTATTACTCTGATTCAGGGGCTTCAAACATCATCTGATAAGGCCTGCTAATATCCTGTATGACTTTTTGCAGACTAAAACTTCTTACCTCTTCAATAAAACGTTGGCCTCCGAAGAATACTTGAAGTGTTGGCAGTGTGAACACACCATTCTGTGAACAGATATCTGTCACTACATGACAATCCACGTAAACCAATTTTGCTTTCGGATAATTCTCTTCCATCAGCTCAATAAGTTTTGGCTTGATTGAGTGACATACATTACAGTCTTTGCCCCCATACAAAATTAACAAGGCATCTTCTGCTTGCTTTAACTCATATAGTTGTTCCAGAGTTTCAATATTATCCATAGTATTTCCTTTATAGAGCACCTATTAAGGCCTCTAATTTATTATGCATTACAGCCAAGCCGCGCCGCGAACGCCACTTGAATCTCCGTATTTGGGTGGCAACAGTTTGGTATCGACTCTATCGCTGAAAATCCAGTTCTGCCATATTTTAGGTACATCGGTATAGAGGCTCTCAATATTTGACATACCGCCTCCCAGCACTATGACATCGGGATCAATGATATTGATCACACTCGCCAGTCCTTTAGCCAACCAGACTGTATATTTTTCTAAGTGCTGCTGAGCCTTCTGATCCCCCTGTTTGCCGAGCTGAACAATTTGCTGAGAAGTTAAATCCTGACCACTAGACTGTTTATAGTGAGCCTGAAACCCGGTGCCGGATAAAAAGGTTTCATTACAGCCTTTTAATCCACAATAACAATCCATCGGGTTATCATCATCCGCCATCCAAGGTAGAGAGTTGTGACCCCATTCCCCGCCAATAGCGTTAATACCGTTGAGGATATGGCCGTTTACAACAACTCCACCGCCACAGCCCGTGCCAATGATTACCCCAAAAACAACTTCGGCACCTTTTGCGGCGCCATCTGTCGCTTCAGACAAAGCAAAACAATTGGCATCATTAGCCAATTTAACAGGCCTGTTTAACCTAGCCTGTAAATCACCCTGCAAATCTTCACCAATTAGCCAGGTGGAATTCGCATTTTTGATTCGCCCGGTTTTATGCGAAACTGCTCCGGGAATACCCACTCCCAAGGAACCAGTTTGTGCAAGGAAACTCTCAGCCTGACTAACCAAACCAACTATTGTTTCTAGCGTTTTATCATAGTCTCCTTTGGGACTAGATACACGCTCTCGATAGAGTTCATCACCACGATCATCAAGAGCTATAATTTCAATCTTGGTGCCACCCAAGTCAATTCCTAAGCGCATAATACTCAACCACAACCTCTATAGAGTCTTTAACCAGGCTATCTCTTCTTCTGAAAAACCGGCTTTCTCACGAGCCTCGTAATTAAAAGGACCACGCAAGTCGCCATAATGATACTTTTCTATGACAGCCTGAAAAGTATTAAACGGGTTCAAATCCCGCTGCTTACATAGATAACGGAACCAACGAGTTCCGACCTCAACATGACCTATCTCATCGCGCAATAGAATTTTTAGAATCTCCACACCACGTTTATCACCAATCGCTCTGAGTTTAGCCATCATTGGCGGTGTTACATCCAGCCCTCTTGCCTCCAGAGTTCTGGGAACCAGTGCCATACGGATTAATGGGTCGTGATCAGTATCATGAGTACTCATCCATAGGCCATTATGCGCTGGAAAATCACCATACTCATAACCCAGATGAAACAACTGTTCACGTATCATCTGAAAATGATAAGATTCCTCTCCTGCGACTCCTAGCCAATCTCGATAATACTCTTTGGGCATATCCTGAAAACGGTAAACCGCATCTAGAGCCAAATTGATTGCGTTGAATTCAATATGAGCAATTGAATGCATTAAAGCCGCATGACCCTCTTTTGTTCCCAGACCACGTTTAGGCAACTCTTTGGGAGGCACCAGTTCAGGTTTTGCAGGCCTACCTGGATCGGGAATCCGTTCAACCGGTTCAAAGATCGAGAATTCAAAATTGTCATTAGTCCAATTTTCTAATAACTGGTCTAACATCTTCACCTTACTATCAAGGTTAGATTCCATTAAACAATCATATGTAGCTTCAAATAAGTTTTTCATTCGCATAGGCCGGAGTAAAGAATAATCCAAGTAAAAAAAAACCGGCCATAATGGCCGGTTTCTGTACTCGTTAAAAGTTAAATTAACGGTAGTATACAGCTTGTAGGTATGGAACACCTTTGTATTGCTTAGCATCGATAGAATCGAAAAGCTTAGCCCACTTAGCACGATCTTCAGGAGTCATCACTGAGTGAGGGTTTAAACCTTTAGTTTTGTCACCGTATTTAGCTTCAATTTTATTTAGCTCTTGGTGGCAAGCATTTACAGTTGTTTTTTGCTCATATGCCTGTGCCGCTTCCGCACCACCTTCTGCACCAAGCTTGATGATTTGTTCTGCATCAGCGATACATTGGCTGTAAACGTCGTCAGCAGCTTGAACATTCATTGAAAATGCAGCAACTGCAGAAATAAATAGTGCTTTTAAAGTTAACTGTCTCATTAAATAAACTCCAAAGTTCGTAGTATTTGTTGTTTTAACCCGGTAATTTTGATGTTTTTAGGGTGAAATTGCAAGCCAAATATATTAGAAAATAAGGAAATGCTTATAAAGGTTTTTTATTACTGATAAAGAAAATCCAAACCTAAAAACTCTGCCAATGCTTCAAACCCAATTTATATATATTGAATCTCAATAATTTCGTAATCGATATTACCACTAGGCGCCTGAACAATAATTTCTTCGCCCTCTTCCTTGCCAATCAAAGCTCGAGCGATAGGAGAGTTCACAGAAATCTTATTGTGCGCCAGATCGGCTTCTTCATGGCCTACTATTTTGTAAGTTACTTCTTCATCAGTATCAACATTTAAAACACTAACTGTCGCACCAAACACAATCTTGCCTTTTGGATCAAGTTTAGTAACGTCAATAACTTGGACATTACCCAACACGGCCTCAATCTGTTTAATACGCGCTTCAACCATTCCCTGTTGTTCACGAGCCGCATGATACTCGGCATTCTCTTTAAGGTCACCGTGCTCACGCGCTTCAGCAATCGCCTCGGTAATACGCGGACGATCTTCTTTCTTTAACTTGTTTAATTCAGTTTGCAGTGCATCCGCACCTTCTTTTGTCATAGGATGTTTTTGCATGTTCTAAACCTTTTTACTAAATCTACAGGCCTGTTAATTTTGGATTCTAATTCTACAGGCCTGTTATAAAAACGCAAAACGCCAAAGCAATAAGCTTTGGCGTTAGGGATTATTAAATACTATTAATGAATATCTTGCAGACGCGTCACCGGCTGATCATCCAGATGATCCATTGCCGCAACCATTGCAAAGGCTCCTGCAATTGTCGTGGTGTAACAGGTCTTGTGCATCAGCGCTTCACGGCGAATGCTCGAAGAGTCCTGAATACTCACAGAACCATCCGAAGTGTTAACAATCAGGTCAATCTCTTC
>DBOI01000028.1 GCA_002299245.1 Hydrogenovibrio sp. UBA650 | reverse complement strand
TCACTGGCCTGGAATAGTTTCTATTTGGCATTTATCACCGCCTTGGTCACTGTGTTTATTGCAGTACTGCTTGGTTACGCTAAACGTATCAGTCCAACCCCACAAGTACAATACAGCGTTCAACTAGCGCATATGGGTTACGCCGTTCCAGGAACCGTGCTGGCTATTGCGGTTCTGATTCCATTTGCCTGGATTGACCGCTCTATCGCAAGCTTTATGGCAGATAATTTTGAAATTTCTACAGGCCTGCTTTTATCAGGAACCTTATTTATTTTGGTTTTTGCCTACAGCGTGCGTTTTTTAGCGGTTGCCCTGCAATCGATTGATTCCGGTTTGCAGCGAATCAAACCAACGCTGGATGATTCGGCAAAAACGCTGGGAGCTTCTTCTTGGAAAATCATCAACCGAATTCACCTGCCACTGATGCACAGTAGTTTGATTGCCGCGCTCTTACTGGTGTTTGTTGAAGTTCTGAAAGAGTTACCAACCACTCTGATTTTGAGGCCTTTCAATTTTGACACTCTATCTATTCGAGCTTACGAAATGGCTTCTGACGAACGCCTTGCCGATGCCGGCCTGCCAGCTCTGATTATTGTTTTAACAGGCCTGATACCTGTAGTATTGTTAAGTAAAATCATGGAGAAAAACAAGTAAAGACCATGCCTGAACTACAACTAAAGAATATCCATGCTAACTACCAGCAACAAAGTGTATTAAATGGCATTGATCTGTCAATGTCAGAAGGTGAAATCGGCTGTCTTTTGGGGCCAAGTGGCTGCGGTAAGACCACCTTGCTACGCTCTATTGCCGGGCTGCATAATCTCAGTGATGGAGAGATTATGCTAGCGAATCAACGACTCTCTGATAAAAGACAGGCCATTGCGACCGAATGTCGAGAGATAGGAATGGTGTTTCAAGACTACGCCCTATTTCCGCATATGACCATTTTTGAGAATATCGTGTTTGGTATTGAAAAAAACACAGCCGAAAATAAACAAAAGCGCGTTAATGAACTACTAGAATTAGTTGGCTTATCTGGAACCGAAAATCGCTACCCACACCAGCTTTCCGGTGGTCAGCAGCAAAGAATTGCACTTGCCCGCGCTCTGGCACCCAAACCCAAACTCTTGCTACTTGATGAACCTTTTTCAGGCCTTGATGTTGAGCTTCGTGAATCACTTGCCCGAGAAGTTAGAACCATATTAAAACATCAAGGAATTGGCGCTTTGATGGTCACTCACAACCAGAGCGAAGCCTTTGCTATTGCCGACTCTGTTGGGGTTATGAATAAAGGTGAACTACTGCAATGGGATACACCAAAAAATCTATACAACTACCCTAAACACCCATTTGTAGCTGACTTTATTGGCCAAGGCTCTCTTATTACTGGAACTGTCACTGAATCAGCCGAAGTAGAGACCGTTTTAGGTAACATTAATTGTAAGTTGCCTGAGAATTCAAAAAAAGGTGAGAAAGTCTGTCTATTAATTCGCCCTCACAATCTGATTCACGATCAAACCAGTTCAATTCAACTGCCATTAATTAACCAATCCTATCAAGGATCTCACTCAATTCTAACTTTAAGGCTTGAGCATAATGAACAGGTGTTTGCCATCAGCCAAACTCAAGAGGCGTTAACGCCTAAAAATATGATTGGTGTTAAAATCGAACTAGACAACACGATCGCTTTTCATAAAAATTAAAATAAAAATTTCATATTAGGGGTTTAGTGCCCGTGGGTCAACACAAGAGCAGAAAAAACCATAGGCTTTTCAGGATTGTCATTTCAATCTCGTTGTTTGCTGTGTTTCTGACTTCTTGCACTAAACATCCAGAGCAACAAGCCGAATCCAAATTCAATCAGGCATCACTGGGTGAAGTACTGTTTCACGACGTCAACCTCTCTCTCAATCGCCAACAATCTTGCGCCACCTGTCACAACCCTCAACATGGCTTTATCGACAACCGAACCGATAGCAATGGAATGAGGTTGGCAACCTCTCTGGGCACAGATGGTAGTTCTCTAGGAGACCGAAATGCACCTACGGCAAGCTATGCGGCATTTTCGCCTGAGTTCAGAATTGAAAAACACCCTCGATTTAACTCCCAACAACCCGATTATGAAGGCTATGTTGGCGGCCAATTTTTAGATGGCCGAGAAAAAGACCTGGCGGGTCAAGCCGGCGGTCCTCCTCTAAACCCGGTTGAGATGCAGATGCCAGATAAACAGTCTGTTGTAGAACGAATCAAAGAGAACCCTTTTTATGTCGAAAAATTCAAGGAGTTCTATGGTGACTCAATTTTTGAAGACAATAATCTAGCCTACACAGCGATGACTAAGGCAATTGCTGAATTTGAAAAAACAGAAAAATTCTCTCCGTTTGATTCTAAATACGATCGGGTTTTGCGCGGAGAGGAGCAGTTTAGTTTTAAAGAACTATCTGGCAAATCACTATTCTTTTCCCAGCAATTCACCAATTGCGCCACCTGCCATCAGAGTAAGCCAAACGGCCATGCTCAAGAGACTTTTTCAAATTACGAATATCACAATATTGGCGTGCCCGCTAACATGAAATTAGAAGCCCAACTGGGAAGAGAAGTAAAAGATAAAGGCCTGTTAAACAATCCATTGGTTGCGGGCAAAGAGCATTTAGCTAAGTTTAAGGTTCCGACCTTAAGAAATATCGCTGTGACCGGACCTTACATGCACAATGGCGTGTTTCAAGATTTAAAAACCGTTATCGAATTTTATGATCATTTTTTAATCGGTAGTCAACATCAAATAAACCCGGAAACCGGTGAAAAATGGTTAGAACCTGAAGTTCCATTGACCGTTGCTTTAGAAGAGCTCAAGGACGGCAGAAAACTCAAACCTATGCAAGTTGAACAGATGGTCTGTTTTTTAAGAACTCTTACCGATAAAAAATACGAGCATTTAATTGAAGAAAAAGGCATAAAATGCTCAGATTAGTAGAGATGGAGTTGTTAATCCCCATCGGCAAAATTAATTCCCAAATCGACACCCAGTGCTTTTGGTATTTCTTTTTCAAACATTTCAATCAGGGCTTTGTAGTCTTTTTTAAGGTTGTTTAAATCCTTCTGCTGTATGGTTGCATGTGCAATCGCATAACGAGCTTTGAACTTGTCAACTAGAGCTTGATTATTAGATGCTTGTAAATAATTAGCTAGACTATGGGTACTACCATTGGCATAAAACACTTTGGCAACGGTTTCTAAACCGGTTTGAAGGTTTTTGTAATCCATACCCGATGGTGCTTCCAACATGGTTTTCTTGAGTTTCCGATGCCAGA
Organism: Hydrogenovibrio sp. UBA650; assembly: GCA_002299245.1. GTDB lineage: Bacteria > Pseudomonadota > Gammaproteobacteria > Thiomicrospirales > Thiomicrospiraceae > Thiomicrorhabdus. Next base: position 8,992 of record DBOI01000028.1, on the reverse strand, counting down.
TATAGCGTAAATAGTCCTGCATTGCTAATAGCAGACGGTTAATTGCCGGTTCACCATCTTCCAACTGATCAACAGAAAACTGTTGTAAATACGGTGCTGTGCCCGCTTCAGCTTTTTTCCACCCCGTTAAAACATAGTCTGCAATTGTTTTGTTGTATTCTGCGTATCCCTTTAAAAGCTGACACATTCTCGGGTTTTCGTAGGTTGTGAGCTGTTTTTCAGTTGGCTCCGCAAACAGGAGTTGTTCAAAGACAGGCATACCAGTTAGAGTAAATTTAAGCTTACTAAAATATGCTGCATCCAATGGCTTATCATCGTCCAATTGCTGCTGAATATGACTGCGAATCGAGCTAGTATAGTCTCGACCTCTTTGGCGAGTCGATTCTACAAAGTGGATTTTTGGCAGAAATAGATCATCACGCAAAGGCCCAAAATCAAACATAATGGTTTGGTTCCAGGCAGAGGCCAAGCTTCTGTAACGATCTTGCAGGCCGGTAAAATCTATTGGGGTTTTGCTTTGGCAAAACTTTACGCTCTGCTGTTGGAATGCAACCGACTCTGACTGCCAGTTTTCAATATTAATCACTATGACTTTTTCAGCGGTATTAGCGACGACTTTTTGTAGTCCTTGTGGAGAAACTTCTATTTTTTCAGCTGTTTCGGTGCATGCTGTTAGTAAACCTAATGCACTGATTGTAAGCAATAAAAATGGTTTTTTAGCAAAGCTAAAATTCATATCAAACTATCCTGTTTTTATAAACCAAAAGGCCAAACACAAGTGTCTTGCCTTTTAACAAGCAATTGTATCTAACTGTTTTTAATCACATTTTTTAGTTGGGTCTAATGTGTCACAGTTTGATGCTTCAGGGTCAACGACAACCGTTCCTAAATTCATCGCCTTGGCAATTTTAGCAATTTCCACAGACTGCTGATTCAGAGAAATAATAGTATCTCGCATCGGTTTTGCTAGCTCGTCTCCCGGAGACATAATTATTACATCAACCGGATTGCCTTCTCTAGCCTGTTTATCAATTGCCTGATAACCAGATTTTGTATCCGCAAACTTAGCCAACAATCCTGTCGCTAAATCGGCTTGGCCAATATCCTTAAGATAGTCATCAAAGCCGTAACCGACAACTTTTGTTCCGCTATCATCTTTGCCGTCCAAATCGGAATCATAACCGTTGTAATCACCAAAATAGCTATTTTCAACACCTTCGGCATTTAGCCAGATATCGCGATGAGTATTGTCCGAGAAACATGAGTGTTCATCTTCCTGTGAATCAGATGACAGCGCAATCTGCATACGCTCACCAGCCAACTCACCTTCAGAAAGAGTTCCCATTCCAGTAAGGATTTCGGCAAATTTTTGTTTCGCGGTTGCTTCATCTGTTACTTGAGTGAATTTAGCTCTATAGTTATCTGCCTGCCCTGCTTTCCATCCGGCTTGAACACTTTCTAAATCTGTAATCAGTTTATTCACTGCTACCTCAAGATAAGCCAAACGACGGTCAGCAGTATCATTGTTTTGTTTTGAGATAAAGTCAGATAGTGGGCGTTGTCCGCCCATTGCAATATTTGCAGCACCATAGGCTTTCACAGCTGAATCACGTTTACCCAAGGTATCGGCAGAACCACTGGCGTTCAGGTCTTGCCCCCATAGTAAAAATTCAATAGCGTGATAACCGGCTAATACGTCGTGCTCATCTTCAGCTGTTGCGGTATTGCTGATTAGTGATTCATCAATGTTTATTTCCAGGGTATTAATGATATTTGCCGTTAGATTATCAACCGTAATCGGCTTACCGCCATTGACAGCAGTTTTATGCTCGGTCACACCAAGCTGATCATCTCCAAAGTCATCACCTGCGACAACATAATCAATCAGAGCTTCACCAAGAGGCCATGCATTAATATCACCTTCCGGGCCATCCTCGTCTTGGTAATTGGTCGAATCAATAGGGCTTAAACGAAAGCGATAAACCTCAGACTGACCATAGGGTTCACGAGCAACCAGCCAAGCTTTTTTAGCGGCATCAAGAGTTGCCGCAGAAGGGTTTTCTCGCAACGCTTTTATAGCAACTTTTAAATCTTTGGCAGTTGTAATTGAATCAGAGTAAATTGCATAGGCAATATCAGCATTGGTTTCTAAAACCTTCTGCATTTTTTCAACATTATGTTTTAAAGATTTGCCTTGAGAACACCCGCTAAGAGCAATACCCGATGACATGACGATGGTCGCAATAAGTTTAAGTTTCATTTAATTACCCGCTAAGTTGAACATTTTTGTTTTTTTGATTACTAATGGTAAATGATTTTGATAAGTGATAAAAAAAATCCGCTGAAGATTTCAACGGATCTAGGATGGTTTCTAAGTTCTGCTAATTGTTAATACTGGTGTCAGTACACTGTACAAGAATATTCTGAATTAGACTGGTATCAACTTCAGTTTGGCACTGATTTTGAGCATCACATTTACTGCAATTATCCGGAGAGCAAAGTTTCAAACACAGAGTTTTCAACATATCCTTGGTTTCCGGATCTAAGCACTTGATATCACTCGGATGAATCAACCCTGAGCGAAACAGAGCAACCATTTGTTCTGGCTGGATTTCAATTTTCATAATGCTTCCCCAAAATATTTTTAGTGTATTTTATAAAAAAAATCTTGTAATAGCAATTATTATCGTTTTTATGTCGTTTCTAATATATTTAAAAAATTCTGCGTTTTTAATAACTTAATAAAAACATTAACAGCACCAATTAACAGCTTTATTTTACAAGTTAACTTTTTAATACCCCCTGCATTATTAATGTTTTTTGACATTATTTAGTCATATTCTAGGCTGGCCTAAATGAATTCAATCCTTTAGAATTGCCGGCAAAATTTAAACTCAATCTGGTTATTTAGAATTCTGGTTTTGCCCGAATTGCTTATTAAATGGAAATAACAATATGGATATTTTGCGAGAGTACCTCGACATCACCATTTTCTCACTTTTGGCTTTTATGGCCTTTTTGGCCACTTGGTTTACCTTAGAGCGCTTACTATTTTTTCGCAAGGTACAAGTGGCCAATTATTCACACCAGGAATTACTTACCGTTGCACTAACAAAAAACCTGACAACCATATCAACAATTGGCGCCAATGCACCTTATGTAGGTCTTCTTGGAACGGTACTAGGAATACTGGTTACCTTCTACGACATGGGGATGACCGAACGCATTGACACCAATCAAATCATGGTTAATCTCGCACTGGCGCTGAAAGCCACCGCTGGCGGAATTGCATTAGCAATCCCGAGCATTATGGCTTACAACGGCCTGATGCGACGAGTTGAAGTATTTCAGTCGCAATACCAAGCTCATCAAGATAACCAACATTAACAGGACAAAATCATGAAACGGTTTGATGACATTAATGTTGTACCACTAATTGATGTAATGCTGGTTTTACTGGCAGTGGTTCTAATCACAGCGAGTTTTATTGTGCATGATTCTATGGACCTTCAGCTTCCTGATACCGAAAGTACAACTGAATATGTACCAACCAAAGATGAGACTAAGAATTTTGCCATTGATGCTGAAGGTACTCTCTACATTGACGATAAAAAAACCAGCTACGATGAATTCAAACAGCAAGCTCACTTAATTCCAGCTAAAACAGGGTTGATCATCAAGGTAGATGAAAATGCTAAGTTCGGCGATTTTGTCAAACTTGTAGATATTTTTAAACAGCATCAATTACACAACCTTACCTTTCTCACTGATAAGGCCGAGAAAAAGTGAACAAAAGCTCCTTAATCGCTTTTCTATTAACCCTTGTTTTTTATTCTTTAGTAGGCCTGGTGTTCTACTATGGGGTTTTCCTTTTACCTAACAAGCAAACGGTAGAACTTGCGCAGGAGGTGCCAATTCAACTGAGCATGTTTGAAATACCCGAACCACCGGCTCCGCCAGTTGAACCTCCACCTCCACCGTTAGAACCGCCTCCACCTCCTAAAGCTAAGCCAAAGCCTAAAAAGAAAAAAGTCGTCAAAAAGGTTAAGAAAAAAGAGGCCAAACCAGTTAAAAAACCGCCTCCACCTAAGCCTGTGGTAAAACCTGCTCCGGTATCAAAACCTACACCGGTAAAAAAGCCAGTTGAACCACCACCACGCTTTACTCAGCAGCAAATTGCAACGGCCGAGCAACAATACTTGAGCGAACTAAGAAACCAGCTGGCAAGCTATGCTCAAGATACATACCCAAGAAGAGCAAAAAGACGAAACTGGGAGTCCGAAGTCACAGTTAGTTTTACTCTGCTTAGAAGTGGCAGAATTGTTGATTTAAAAGTCGTTAAACCTGGAACCAGGGATATTTTTGATCAAGCTGCAATAGATATTTTTGAAGACAAATTCAAACTGTTTTACAAAAAATTTCCCGAAGAAATTGAACGCTCACAGTGGCAGATACAGATACCCATCAGCTATTCTTTAAGAAGATAAACATTTAGTTTATTTCCACTACAAAGCCTCACATCGGTTAATCTTTAGTTGTTTTTAACTGTTTTTATCTCGTTATCAAACTTTCAATTGTTTACAGGCACTAAGCTGAATTTCAATTTTGATTTAAAAATTACGCTAGATTTTAGGGCAAAAAAAAGCCAGACATTAGTCTGGCAAGGGTCGAACTTTTAGGAGGGTACTACTTAAGGGTAATAAACAATTATCCATCAAGTTAGCGTGCATTCGTTACTTGGTCAGAGTGTAAATGCGATGGAGTTAAAAACTGCTTATCAAGGAGGAAACAGTTTGAGTTAACTCCAGTTAATTTAGTGCCAACTTGGCAATTAATAACTGCTTTTCTTTATTACCTGGAAGTAATATTAATGATAATAATTAACATTTGCAAGGCTTTTTTCAAAAAAAATTGAGTCTTTTTCTCATGAACCCCTTAATCGCTACGTAAAAAACCCAAAAAAATGGTATTTTTTCTTTTATAAACAGAAAGTTAGATAGTTTTTCTAAATTGCGAAAAAAATTATAGAAAAAATCGTTTTTTTTCTGGAAATACTGATAAATACCAAAAAATTTTCATAAAAAAATTTATATTTGACTTAAGGCAAACGAGTGTTTATAAACGAATGTAGCTATAGTCTATAAACGTTATTATAGAATCCACCCCTTACTATTTATGGATCTGAAAACGAATCAAGGAAAATAAATGAAGATTGAACAAGATTGCGTAGCAATGATTGAGTATGTTCTAAAAAATGAGCATGGTGAGCAGATAGATGCTTCAAATGGAAGCCCTTTAGCTTATTTACACGGTCACCAGAATTTGATTCAAGGTTTAGAAGAAAGTCTTCTGGGAAAACAGGTAGGCGACGAATTCACTACTACGGTACCTGCTGAAAAAGCCTATGGTCCAAGAGCTGAAGAACTGGTTCAAACTGTTCCAAGTAATATGTTTCAAGGAGTCGATTCACTAGAGATTGGTATGCGCTTTGAAGCTCAGTCAGATCAAGGTATGCACTCGGTAGAAGTTACAAACATTGAAGACGATCAAATAACCGTTGACGGCAACCACCCACTTGCTGGTATGGATTTAACATTTGAAGTTAAAGTCGTCGATATTAGAGCTGCGACAGAAGATGAGCTAGATCATGGCCATGCACATGGTGAAGGCGGTGTTCAACACTAAGCGGGATTGACAAAATACCCTAATCACCCCCTTAACAGGGGGTTATTTTTTTCTTGCTGAAGTTGGCTTATCAAGGTTTAGTTATAAGATGACTTTCATAGTCAATGCCAGGGAAATCAACGACAACTGGAATTGATTTTAGGCCGATATGAGCACCTTTAAGTGTTGTTCTAGTGCCGGAGATCAAAGGATGCCAATCAGGCAGTTTCTGGCCTCGATAGATCATGCGATAAGCGCAGCTATCAGGTAACCAGTCAAATTCGGCAACCCGTTCTAATGTTAACTGAACACAGCTTGGCACATTTACAGAACGATTAGGGTAGTCTTTGCAGGCACCAGTATCAATTTCAGAGTATGGGCAGACCACACTCGTATAGACAACTTCATCAGTCTCCTCATCTTGCAATTTAGTCAGGCAGCACAAACCACATCCATCACAGAGCGACTCCCACTCCTGCTGAGACATTTGCTCTAGTGTTTTATACTCCCAAAACGGAGTGACCTTTTCAGCTGAAATACCCATTGTTTCGACCCAGGGTTACGGTTTATATATTTTATTTGAACAAGCTCCATGGCTTAGTCCATTCCTCTATTTTACCTCGACAAGCTTTAGTTAAAAACCTTGATCCATTTTCTGGCGCTCTAACAAACTCAAAAAGATGGCCTGCCAAATTGAACTTCAAGGCATAGGCATGCAAATAGCCACGGTCCTCTTCAATTGCTTCAACCCTATTAGCATAGCGCTGGTCACCACAAATTGGCGCACTGATACTTTTAAGCGCTACTCTTAACTGGTGTGTCTTGCCGGTCTCTGGTTTAAGCAGATAGAGACGTTCTCCAGACTGGATGGAAACACTTATAAAACGTGTAATAGCTGGTTTAATCATGGTTTTTGCAAGTTTCCAGCTGCCATTTCTAGTAGCGAGCATGTCGCCTTTTATCCAGCCCTGCTTTTTTTTAGGTTTGGAATTTGAAATCGCCAGATAGTACTTGTCAATTTTGCGTTCTGAAAACAGCTCTAAAAACTGATTGGCGGTCGCTTTGTTGAGTGCAACGATCAATAGGCCTGACGTCATTTTATCGAGTCTATGTACAGGAAAAAGCGTCTCAATACCCTCTTGCTGCTTTATTAGCTCTATGACGCCTGCTTTATCATCTTCAGAATGAAAATTCAAACCTGCTGGCTTATCAACCAGAATAAAATGGTTGTTCTGGAAAATGATTGAAATCTTAGTTGTCATTTCAGATCAAATTCCGCGGTTTTAATGACTTTTCCGTTAAGGATTAATTCAAACTGATGGATACCGGGAATATAAGTCCTTGTGGTGATTTTTTTAAAATTATGGAATGCATTATAAATTTTAGATTTGCCTGTCATTTCAGATTCACTTATCTTGAAGACTTTTCTGTATGGTCCCTGCTGTTTTCTTAAAAAATAAATAGCATATTCTAATCGCACAACACCAAGCTGCTTTTCGGCATCGAGAGTAAAGCTCCAGTCCAACCTCTCTCCTATTTTTACCTCATCAATCATGCTCCAGTTCTGAAGTTTAATATGAGATGGTGACGGATAGCCCAGGATGTTTAATGCCCGCTGATCGCCTTTTTTCAATAAAGTTCTGAGAGCATGTTTAACAATCCACTTGGTATCTGTTTGGTTTAGGTCCCAACTATTAAACACTTGAAAGAGCCATTCCGGGTCAGCCTTGCTCAAATCATTTAATAAATTAGCGACGCTCTTTTGTACATAGCGGTTTTGATCAGATTTTAACTTTTCAACAATGGGTTGAACCCATCCAGGATTGTCTTCTATCCAGCTAATTTTTTTGGCCCATGGAAGCCTTGGCCTTACACCTTCACTTGATAAACGTCTCAAGTGCTCATTGTCATCTGAAGCCCACCTCAAGAGATATTCTTTAGCTCTTGATGGTTCTCGCTCGATAAATGGTCTAACTGCAAATTCAGCGCTACTTTGCACTGTAAATAACTCAAGCGCGCGCATTGAATCGTCAAAAAACGCCAAACCATAAATCTCTACAAAATCACAGAAAATCAAATGGAATAGACCTGAAAACTCTGAGTGAACTTTTTTAAGGCTTTCGAGTTGGTCAATGTAATCCCCATCCAGGCAATTATGAAGCCCTTGCGATACTCTTCTGATCCTCTGTTTCAGGGCAAGAGAATCCCAATCCTCAGTAATAACAAAGTGATTCAATGCTTGCTTATCAAATCCCTTGCTTGAAAGCGCGAGCAGGCCTGTTAATTTATCAATACCCTGCTGATCAATTTCATGTTTTAATAGCTTGGACATATAAAAAAATCAAATCGTTGTTAATCAATATTATTAAATAATTCAAGAGTTGGCATGCCGTTTGATATAACGACTATTCAAAGGCATTTTTCAGACAATAAATTGCTATAAAACGTCAAAAAAATGTCAGTTTCTCTACTTTGACCAGGAGATTTAAACATGAGTTCTCAATCAAATACTGAAAAAATGCAACTTTGCCTGGATTTTATCGATCAGCGCTTAGAAACAACGGCAGAACAAACCATTCATATTGCAGAAATGATTATTGAAGATATCCGCTCTTTAACTGAAGGTTACCAAGACGCACTTAAAGAAGGTACTTTAAAAGAACACAGTGAGCTGGTACGCAATACACAGATGAATTGGGTTAACCAACTCCACGATATCATTCTTGAACAGACAAATCGAGATCTGAACGGACAAGTTATTATGGCGTTAAAGCAGTTTGTTGATAAGCTAAACGAGAAACAGTTCAAACACTACCAGTTTGATTTACCAAGCGCTGTGGCTAGCCAACAGCACTCAAACGAACATGAATACCTGTCCCAAGAAGAGATCGACATTCTAATGGGACAACAGAACTTATTTGAAGAAAAAACTACTCACTAGTTTATTCAACTGGTCAATTCTGAGAACGATAAACTCAGTTCATCTGCTGTTTTATATTTGAACTGGGTTAAACTCCGCCCAACTCCCACTCACGATTTTTCTTATAAAACTCAACTAAATAGTCAATAAATGCACGCGCATTGCGCGACAAAAACCGATTCTGAGGATATACCGCATAAGCCTCAACCATATCAAACTTATAGTCGGTAAGTATGGTGTTTAAGTCTCCGTTTTTGATGGCCTGCCCGCAAATAAACTCTGGCATAACCACAACACCATGACCTAATATCCCCATCTGCAATAGAAAATCGCCATTGTTTGATTGAATATCACTCTCTGGATGAATAGCTTCGCTGTCTCCTTTGGGGTTAACAAGACGAATCAAGT
>DBOI01000054.1:3127-3406 GCA_002299245.1 Hydrogenovibrio sp. UBA650 | reverse complement strand
TTTCAGGCTACAAGTGAGAAATGGAAAGATATAAAAACCCGCCAAAAACGAGCTTTAGCTACTGAGCAAAATCAGTTTGATGAGCAGATTTGACAGGCCTCTATTCTTGGCAGAATTGAAAAACCTGATGCCGCTATTTTTTGAATCTGAACCAGTCAAACAATAATCGCAGCAAGCATATGTTAAGCCTTAAACATTTCATGATTGACATGTCTCAATGTTTCACAATTTCTCCATTTTTCATACTGTTAGAGAGCTTAAAAAGCGCGTAAAATTAAA
>DBOI01000054.1:0-2786 GCA_002299245.1 Hydrogenovibrio sp. UBA650 | reverse complement strand
TAAAATTAAAGTAAGCAAGTAACAGGTGCCGTTATGTATCATTCCATGCAAGCTACAAAAAAATTGATTTATCTATTCCTTATGATAGGGACGTTTGCCTTATTAAGCGCATGTAGTCATCACACACCAGTAAAACAGGACTACTCAAGCAAAACCAAGTTCGTCGAATACAAACACTATAATTGGCTTGCAAATGAGCGTACTGCCAAGCTTAAAAGTCAACATCCATTCGTAGCCGAGAGAATTGAGGCGGCGATTTTAAGTAAATTACACTCTCAAGGCAATATGATCGTCAGAGATAAACCTGAAGCTTATATTGGTTACGATTATGTGGTTAGACGCACTGAAAGCCTTGAGCCCACAACAACATTTGGTTGGGGATTTGGTGGAAGACACTATGGTTTTAGAGGCATGTTCCCAATTGAATACGAAACTAAAGTGTATGAAGAAGTGGAATGGATTGTGGATATCTACGACAGCAATCAAAAACTAGTTTGGCGTGGTTCTGTAATGAAACCTCTGCAAGAGTTCTCTGCTCCCAAAGATGCCGAAGCCTACACAGAAGAGGTGATTATCGAAATAATGGATAAATACCCCCCAAAATAATCGCAGTAGTGTCATTTAACTCTAGGCCGTGCGATTGCCTAATATGGCCTAGAGATAATTTTTACAGTTGTTATTTCAAAACTTCAGATTTCAAAAACGTCTCGAAAGTAGCTTGATCAGAGAAATACATAGCACCATCAATGTTTAGCTTGTTCAGAGCGATTACCGCCACTTTTTCAGGAGCTTCCAAAGGCAATTTCATTTTTGCCAATTCTCCCTCTTCACGTATTAGTCCAATTGGGAAAATATAGTCGCGCATTTTTGGCAGGGCAAAAAACTTACTGATTAAGCTCGGCATTGCAGAGATATCGGCAATGTAGATCATTCCATAATCACCTGGTTTTTTGATACTAAGACTATTGAATGCGTCTTTAACAATATCTCCAGACTCCATAGCCTGTGAAACCACAAGCCAGTTGGTTTTTCTATCCAACTCATGATTCTGATCCCATTGATCTTTGAAAGTCATCAGTTCAAGGCTTTGTGCCTGAACAACTGATGTAGAAATAGGCAGGATTGTAATAAACAGAACTAACAATATTTTTTTCATAAATTAACCTTTAATAAAAACCGAATGTAATGCAAATAATAGCCTGTGAAATCATTTTAACAGGCCTTGAAATTAAATAAGTGAATCCATTAAAACCCAACTACGAGCTTTCTTGTTAGCTGCAAGCTTGAAGACGAAAACAATTTATGGATTATTCGCTAACTCAAGCAGGTTTTTTTAATGTAGGCCATATTGTTATGCAGTTTCTCAACTACAACTTCGTCACCCACTTTAAGCTCTGAATCATCAACGATTCTAATTGCCCATGTTGTGCCTTTATACTCGACTCGAAAGTCACCATCATGTTCCACAATTTCACCAAAATCACCTGACTCCATGGTCTCTAGAGGCAGGTCTTCCTTGCTCATACCTTTCATAAAGGTCTTGCGTAAAGTCAACGTCAGAACAGCACTGAGAACGATGGTAACCAAAAGTTGGATTTCACCGGATGGCCAAGCAACAAAAAAACCTGCTAGACCAACGATCAAAAAGGCGATAGCAATAAAAATCACCACAAAACTTGCAATCATCAACTCAATACCAAGCAGAACCACTCCGATTGTTAGCATTATCCAAGCCGGTATGACTGCAACAATACTTTCCATATAGCCTCCTATTTAGTTGGTTGCACAGCTTGATTTAAAATGCTGCTAAGTGCGGTTAGAGAACCAACCATTTCTGAGGTTTCAACCGGAACAACCACCTTATTCGCTGACTCGCTTCCAGCCAGCTCAGAAAAGGCTGCGATTCTATCTTTGGCTAGCAAGAAATTGGCAGCATCGGCGTTCACAGCCATCGCTTCATTAATAACATGCATGGCACGCTGCTCCCCCATTGCCAGCTGCTCTTTCTCATACTTTTGAGCATCTGCCATTCTCTCCACAGCTTCGGCTTGCTTAAAGGCCTGTTGGCGCTCACCTTCTGCCTGAGCAATAAGCGCATTTTTATCACCTTCAGCTTCGGCCTCAGTTGCTCGACGGCGGCGCTCGGCTTCCATCTGTAACTCCATCGCTTTTTGTACCGCATCTGGCACAGTAATATCGGCAACCTCAACACGGGTAACCTTAGCACCCCAAGTAGCACTGGCCATATCTAATGCCGTCAGCAGCGCCGCATTCAAGTCCGATCTTGAGCTCAGCGTTTCATCAAGCTCCATTCGCCCTATTTCAGCACGCAAGGTAGTTTGTGCCAGCTGGGCTATCGCACCTTTTAAATCTAGTATTTCATAGGTTGCCTGTCTGGCATCATTGATACGAATGAAGACCACACCATCAATCTGTATGCTAACGTTATCTTTGGTAATAACAGCCTGCCTGGGCACATCAATGATCTGTTCCTGAGTTGTATAGTGTGAACGGCGTTGATCAATAAACGGGATAATAAAATTAACACCGGCATCCAGTGTTCGATGGTATTTACCGAGGCGTTCAATTACCCATTTCTCTGCCTGCGGAACAATCTTAACCGCCAGAACCAAGTACATAACGATCAAAACTAGAAAGGCACCTGTAAAACTTGCAAAGTCCATTTAAACTCTCCTTAATTCAAATTAAGCCAACCCATAATACCTAATTTTTGCGTAAAAATGCTTGCAAAAATATGATCGAATATCCTGAATTCAGATAATAAA
>DBOI01000068.1:10261-10452 GCA_002299245.1 Hydrogenovibrio sp. UBA650 | reverse complement strand
CCATGCTGATAGGCATAGAAGTTTTTTATGGCCGTACAAAATATGATTGTAAAAACGGTACGATGATTTTTATGTCTCCAAACCAGGAGCTACGTATTACCGGGTTAGAAGTTAAATCGACAGGCCGTGCTATTTTATTTCATGAAGACTTCATCCGCGGGCATAGAATTAAAGATGAGATCAAGAAGTAC
>DBOI01000068.1:9689-9964 GCA_002299245.1 Hydrogenovibrio sp. UBA650 | reverse complement strand
TAAAGATGAGATCAAGAAGTACAACTATTTCAACTACGCTGTGAACGAGGCTCTACATCTCTCACCAAAAGAAGAGCAGATGATGGAAGGTTTGATAGACCTGATCGAAGCCGAATATCAAAATCAAGATGAATTAAGCAAAGAACTCATGCTTGATCAGCTTGATATGTTGCTCAAATATGCCAATCGGTTTTACCACCGACAATTCTTACACCGTAAAGAAAACATTTCAGGTTTACTGGACACCTTCATTAATGAAATCGAAACCTATATCG
>DBOI01000068.1:0-9380 GCA_002299245.1 Hydrogenovibrio sp. UBA650 | reverse complement strand
AATGAAATCGAAACCTATATCGCTGCAAATAAGCTAGAAGAAAAGAATATTCCATCGATTGAAGAGCTGGCCGGTCAGATGGCAATGACGCCGCGCTATTTGAGCGATGCGTTAAAAGCGGAGACTGGCAAAACAGCAATAGACAACCTCCACCATTATATGATCGATAAGGCCAAAGATATGCTGCTAGCATCCGATGCCACGGTGGCAACAGTCGCTTATAATCTGGGGTTTAAATACCCTCAATATTTTGCACGGCTGTTCAAGAAGAAAACAGGTATAACACCGACGGAATATCGTAAGTCTTATCATTGACACCCTTCTCAGTTGAGCGAACTTTCCAAAAACCCAATTCTGAATATCTCTTATTTCCGTGATCGCCATTCAACAAACAAGATGAGATTAGTCATCGAATAAACCATCATGGTTCATAGAATCAAGATGCGGCTCTAGAACTAGTCATAATGCACTGCTTGCTAACAACCAGAATCATAGAAATCCAATCTAAAACTTCTGAAATCAAGCCGAGCGAAGTTTAATGAGATTCCAGGAAATAAAGTTCATCTCTTTTTGAATTCTTGAACAAGCGTGAATGACAAGTTAACAAAAGTGGCTCAAAGACTCGCAGTTCAAAAACCTAAACAAACCAATTAAATCAATAACTTAAAAATCAAATTCACTAGTTATCTCGGAAAATCTCTCAAAAAACCAATTTGACATTGTCAGTAAATAGCATTAAATTATGAATTTATTAGTCATGGCTAATTATTTTATTAATTAAACCTAAACAAAAACTTAGAGCGTATAAATTCATGTTAAAACAATCAAAACCAACCCCGCCCTTCCAAAAACTCCGCATTGTTTCTGCAATAGGCTTATGCCTATCACTAAATACTCAGATAACACAAGCCGAACAACCCACAAGTCTCGAATCCATTACCGTTAAGTCTGGTTTCAATGTTGAAAAACGCTTGAGTGAAAGAGGCCTGTTAAAAGATGATGTGGTACAAACCGAAGTTATCAGTAAAACAACGCTTGAGAAAAAGCAGGCAGGTAGTCTGTCACAGGCCATTAAAAATGAACCTGGTGTTCGCGTCAGTACTGAATGCTCAATGTGCGGTGTAAAACGTGTGATGCTCAACGGTTTAAAAGGTGAACACACCACACTGATGATTGACGGCGTGCCTAACAGCTCTTTGATTGAAGGTTTTTACGGTTTTGATGCCATCCCAACCGCCGGCTTAAGCAGTGTTGAGGTCTCTCGTGGATCAGGCGCCGCACTGATTGCTCCAGAAGCGATTGGCGGGGTGATCAATGTGATTACCGAAAAACCGCAAGAAGATGCAATTGAACTTGATATTTCACAGGGCTCAGACAATTATCACAAATACCAATTTGTTGGTAAAAAAGTCTCTAAAGATGGTAACACCCGAGCAATCATCGCTGGTCAGTCCGATAACATCGATCAATACGACCAAGACAATAACTATGTTAACGAAGCTCCAAAACTAGAAAACCGCTCAATTATGGCCAAGGTTTGGCATGACATCAGCGAAACTGACAGCGTGAACTTTCGTATTACCGATCAACAGTCGGAAGTATTTGGCGGGCCTATGCTTGACGACTGGGTTTCGTCAAAAACCGATGCTGCCAGCACGAATCCTGGGGATGCTGATTTTCAAGGAGACAATGTCGGCAACAGACCTACTGCTGGAACCACACCGCGTGATTTCCTAGAAAACATAAAATCGACCAAACAGGAATTTACCGGTAAATGGATTCATGAAATTAATCAAGATTGGAATACCCAAGTTACCGGCTCCTATGTTAAAGCTGAGATGGACGCCATCTATGAGGGCAATACCTATGTAGCAGATCAAGACATCTACTACCTGGATACCAAAGCAAACTATCTATCGAATGAAAAGCATTTCATCACATTTGGAGCCGACTATAAGATAGATAAGTCAAAAACAGATGGTACTAGCTGGAGTGAAGGTGGAGAGATGTTCTTCGCTCCAAAAAAACCTGGAGATGGCTACGATAGTAAGACATTTGGAGTCTACATCAGAGATATATGGACACCACAAGCCAACCTGGAAATATCGGCCGCACTACGTGCAGATAAAATTGATGTTGATTTCGTTGATCAAGATAATGAGTTCAATGAAACCTTATTGGCGCCTCGCTTGCATATCCGCTATGACCACAACTTTGAGTGGACATCGCGTTTCTCTGCGGGTTTAGGTTACCGAGTACCGCTACAGTTCTTTGAAGCAGAACACGGCATTATTGACGACGGTTTTGCAGTCGATGTCACCAAGTTGGAAAAATCAACCTCAGCACGTTATGACTTAAGCTACTCAGGCGTCAACGCTGACTTTACAACAAGTTTTTCAACCGCATCTATTAAAAATTTAGCTACCATTGAAGAGCGATCAGGTACGCCAACACTGGTTTCAACGAATTTCACCTCAAACGTTTCTCACTTTGATGTAAGTGGTAACTATAACTTTGGTAACCATAAACACTGGGCAATCAGCGCCACTGCCGAACAGTTCTTTTACGACAGCAACTACCGCAGTACTTTTTCCGTGCTTCCGGTTGAACAGCGTCTGCGTCTTGGCCTAGATTATTCCGGACATGGCTGGGAAGGAGGTCTGAGCACAACCTGGGTGGGTTCACGTAAATTTTCTGATTACCCAGATGCCGCCTACGATGAACAATATGAGTCAAAAGGCGCAACTGAACAAAAAGGAAATGGTAAAAACTCACCGGCTTTCTACACAGTTGATTTTAAGCTTAGTAAACAGCTAAATAATAACTTTACTCTCTATGCCGGAGTAAATAACCTTCTGGACTTCACGCAGACCAAAGACGGATCTTCTCCGCTTTTCTACAATGATGCAGACGAAGTCGATGTCACCCACATCTGGGGACCCCTGCGAGGTAGAACCATCTACGGTGGATTAAAAGCTAAATTCTAATTTAGTACCAATAGGAAAATGGCAGGCCTCATGCCTGCCATACTATTCATCACAAGAAAACATTTAGATACTAGCAATCAAAAACCGATTGGAAAAGCTAGTCCACTCTTCTCTACTACTTGATCAAAAGGAATTGGCGCGCCCGAGAAGATTCGAACTCCCGACACCAGCCTCCGGAGGGCTGTGCTCTATCCAGCTGAGCTACGGGCGCATATTTGCAAGGCTCTGTATTATAAAGCCTGCTAACTTTTTTTGAAAAAATCTCGCATTAGCAAACTTTAAAATTAGGGCAATCTTATATAAGAGCAGCTAATTATCAGCTAAAAAATCCCTGCGAGAAGCAGGGTTTTTATTGTGCTAGCATGTTTTTCGACTCGGTTGTGAATACCTTCGTAACCGGATAGTTACGAAACTCTGACTGTTCTTACCTGAGTTGAAAAAAGAAACTGAACTATGGACCCTGAGCTTTTGCAATGGGTCCCCTCTTATTCAAGGATCAAAATTATGAAAAAATTTGCTCTGTTGGCTGCATCCGCGGCACTTCTTTCTTCAACAATTGTATCCACGGCCAACGCAAACCAAGTGGGAATGGATGATCGTCAAAAATTCATTCAGTCACAAATGGAAATGCTATCGCAGTCGCAAAACATGATGCAGCTTGAAATTCAGTCTCACTTTAAGAGAGCTCAAGCTATTCAAAGCTATCAGATGTGCATTCAGGCTAGTTCTACAAAGGATAATTTTAGACTTTGCAAAATGAAGCTGAAAAAAGATCAGAATTCATTGGATGCTGAATTTGCTGCTTTAAGAAAAGATAACCGGTAAGTTTTCTTTTCATTTTTCTCAAGGCTCTTAGAGATCGACTCTAAGGGCCTTTTTTATATTTGGCGTTTTTTACTAGATTAACTGCAATATCTGAAATACTCATCGAACCATATTTACTTATCTCCAGGAGATACGATTATCTTTATTTATCGTGATAGTATTTGTGCGTCTTATATCAATGAATAAGTTAGAACAATCCAAAGCATCCTAAAGCGCAATTATTTATTGGAATGGCCTGTTAATCTGGTTTTTGGAATAATGATAACGCTTTTCATTATTAAGACTGTACAATTAGCTACCAACTTATAAAAAGAGATTCACTAAATGGCTGAAGAATTTTTAGGAACCAAGAAATACATTGCTGGCACAAAACAAAAAATTGGTGTGTTGCTATTAAATTTGGGCACACCAGATGCTCCCAAAGAAGCAGAACTTAGAACCTATTTACGTGAATTCTTATCGGATCGCCGAGTTATTGAAGTACCAAAACTGCTTTGGACTTTTATTCTTAATGGCGTAATTCTGAGAACCAGACCAAAAGCATCTGCCGAAGCATATCAGACAGTTTGGACCGATGAAGGCTCTCCTCTATTTGTGATTTCAAAAAAACAGAAAGCAAAACTTCAAGAACAGTTAGACAGCCTTTCAGAAGACACCTTTCAAGTCGCGCTAGGAATGCGCTACGGCAACCCTTCTGTTAAATCAGCACTGCTTGAACTAAAAGAGGCCAATTGTCAGAAGATTTTAATTTTACCTCTTTACCCACAATACTCTGCGGCCACAACCGCTTCAACTTTTGATGCTGTGGTCAAGGAACTGACCACTTGGCGCTGGGTACCTGAGTTGCGTTTTATCAACAACTATTATGAAGAACCAAAGTACCTGGAAGCCATGGCTAACAGCATTCAAGAACATTGGGATGAGCATGGTAAATCACAAAAGTTACTCTTCTCTCTACATGGCATGCCGCTTAGTTACTTTGAAAAAGGCGACCCATACTTTGGGCACTGCCACAAATCAGCACGCCTCATAGCTGAAAAGCTAGGTCTTAACAAAGATGAATGGGAGCTATCTTTCCAATCTCTATTTGGTAAAGAAGAGTGGTTGAAACCTTATACCGATGGACGCATGCACGCACTTCCTGGCGAAGGTATCAAATCATTGGATGTAGTCTGTCCTGGATTTTCCGCAGACTGTTTAGAGACCATTGAAGAAATTGGTGAAGAGAACCGCGAGTACTTTGAAGAGTCCGGCGGCGAAACTTTTCACTATATTCCTTGCTTGAATGATCGTGACGACCACATTGAGATGATGACAGAGCTGGTTAAGAAGCACACTCAGGGTTGGGAATTAGCAACAGATGAGCAACGTGAAACTTCTCGACAGGCTGCGAAAGCCTATTGGGCGGATAAAACTGAACCCGCTGAGCTAATAAAAACTCATTCTAGCTAAGGCCTGTTATTTTAAGTTCCTACCGCCATTGAGCTGTAGGCAACTACCAGTAGTATATGGGCTGTTCATTAAATATTGAACGGCCTGCCAAACCACTTCTTCGCCGGGTTCAATCGGCAACAAAGCTTCCTGTAACCTATTCTGTTTATAAGCTTCATCATCATCTTTATTGAACACGATTAAGGCAGGCGCAATATCATTGACTTTTATTTCTGGGGCAAACTTAGCGGCAAAGTTCTTGGTCAGGTTTTGCAAGGCCGCCTTACTCGCCATATAGCCGATTTTAGATGCATCAGTTTTACTGACACGAAAATCCGATAAGGAAATGATATCTTTCAGACCTGTATTTTTAAGTAATAAAGGCGCCAGCTGTTGATTCAAATAAATAGGGGTTTCAACATGAACCTTGAATAAATCATGAAACTCTTCAGAACCGCAAGGTGCTTGCTCATCAGTCATCCAGAGGGACGCATTATGAATTACTGCGCGCAATGAGTTAACCTCAATATTTAGCTTCTTAACCAAATTTTCCAGGGCATTTTCTTCAGTGAAATCACACTGAATTGAAACAGCGCCCTTCTGTTCTAGTTCTGTTACCGCAAGACGTTGCGTGCGATAGGAAAATACGACTGGATAATCCGTTAATTCTAGGAACTGACGAGCCAGATACTCTCCAACTCGCTGTCCGGCTCCAGTAATAAAAATCGCATTTTCTAAAGGTGTTGCGGTTGGTTTATCAGGCATTCACGGCTCTCTTTCAGATAAGTCATTTTGGCTAAGTGTTTGGCCTATTTTATATTACAAGGCTATTTGTAAAAACCAGATTTAATAATGAAATTAATGGCCTGTCAAAATTAGCTTTGCGAGCTAAAAAACATAAATATTGAAACCATAGGAATCAGTACAATAAAAATAATTGGAAACAGCACGACAAATACAAACTGAACAAACAGCATTTCTTGAATAGCCAACGCCCAAACCATTGAGCCAAGAATCAGTAGGCAAGAGAACAGAATCATCAACCAGCCATGCAAGCTAATCTCAAATATCGAAGATATAATTCTATAGAACATTTTTAAACCTATCAACATATAAAATTCAGCTATAACTTTAACAAGTATAATTACTTATTATTAGTGTTTTTGCTTATTTTAATGTTTTTTTATTCACCGCTAGCAATAACAAAAAAATAGTGGCATGTTTCCTATATAATATGCGCCCTTAAAAATTTGTATTTTGATTAGAAGAGCCTTTTTAGAACTCACTGGAGACATAGAGAAATTCAATGAAAAATCGTACTTTTGATGTTGTTATTGTCGGTGGCGGAATCTCAGGTAGCGCACTTACATTCCTGCTATCTAAATACACCGATGTAGGGTCAATTGCCATGCTAGAAAAGTATGGTTCTCTAGCTCCATTGAACTCTCATGCACGCTCCAATAGTCAAACACTTCACTGTGGAGACATAGAAACCAATTACTCATTAGAGAAAGCAAAATTGGTTAAACAGCAGGCAAATATGTTGGTTCACTATGCCGCCAGTTTAGAAAATAATGACTTCCTTTTTAAATTCCCAAAGATGATTCTGGCTGTGGGCGAAGATGAATGTGCCCGTCTAGAAAAGCGTCATGAGGAATTTGCTGAGGCCTTCCCTTATATGGAACTTTGGGATGCCGAGCGCATTGCCGAAGTTGAACCGGCGGTGGCTCTGATTGATGGCAAGCCTCGCCCGGAAAAAATTATCGCCTCAGGCTGTACTGACGAGTACTCAGCAGTCAATTATGGAAACCTGGCAAAATCTTTTATCAATAGTGCACGCAATGCCACTAATAAAGAGATCCATATTTCATTAAGCTGTGAAGTTGAGAGAATTCAGAAATTCGATGATCACTATGAACTGTCGACCCCTCAAGGTACTTTTATAGCGAAATTTGTGGTGGTTTCCGCCGGGGCTCATAGTCTGTTATTAGCAAACCAACTGGGGCATGGCATGGACATGTCGATCCTGCCAATGGCGGGTAGTTTTTATTACATTCCTAAAATGCTAAACGGCAAAGTTTATACCATGCAGAATGACAAGCTACCATTTGCTGCACTGCACGGTGATCCAGACTTAATCGAGATGAGCAAAACCCGACTAGGACCAACGGCTCTTGTTTTACCTAAACTTGAACGCTATACAGGAGGAACCTATTGGGACTTCTGGAGAAGCCTAAAACTTGATTTCAAAGTACTCAAAGTTTTTTGGGACCTGATGAAAGACAGCACTATTCGCAACTATATATTCAGAAACTTTGCTTTTGAAATTCCAAAGCTACGTCAAAAACTGTTTGCTAAGGATGTTCAAAAAATCATCCCGAGTGTAAAACCGGAAGATTTGGAATATGCTGCCGGAATTGGAGGCTTACGCCCACAAGTTATAGATAAAACCAGTATGCAACTTAAACTTGGTGAAGCCAGCATTGTTCCAGAAAACGAATCTCTAATATTCAATATGACACCTTCCCCTGGCGCCACTACCTGTCTTGGTAATGCCTATAGAGATGCACAAATTATTGCTGACAGACTTGGCATTAACCTAAATCGACAGGCCGTCATTGATGAACTGCTTGGCGGTAATGACATTCCGAAGTAGTCACTCTGAATAACTTTGGCACCCCCTAATAGAATAAGGGGTGCTCTAAAAACGTTTATTTGCTAAAATACCCCGCTAGACTTTTTATATAACAATACTGTTAGCATTACATTTTTTCTGCTATCTGAGCAGACTCAATTCTAGCTACATTATGAAACCGAAGGAAATTGCATGACTAAGCACATGCCCGATATCGCGTGTCAACCACATACAGGCCCTCAAGGAAAACTTAACTGGGTCGGAATGAGCGGCATAGAACTGCCGATATTAATCAAACAAGCACAAACTGATGGTAAGACAACTCAAGAGATTCGTCTTTCATCTCAAGCTCAAGCCTATGTCAGCCTCGATGTACCAGAGAGTAAAGGCATTCACATGTCTCGCCTCTATCTACTTTTGGACGAAATGGCAACTCAGGAAGCACTTAGTCCTGAACGCATCAAACAGATCTTAGACCTGTTTATCGAGTCGCACAAAGAACTGAGTGCTAACGCATTTTTGGAATTCAAATTCGACTACTATGAACGACGTCGTTCACTAAAAAGTGATAACAGTGGTTGGAAGCATTATCCAACAACACTGCGTGGTGAACTGCGCAACGGCAAGTTTGAGTGTGAACTATCGATTGAAGTGCCATATTCATCAACCTGCCCATGTTCAGCAGCTCTTTCGCGCCAGTTGATTCAGGAAGCTTTTGAAAAGCAGTTCAATGGTAAAGAGTTGGATTATAACAATGTTATTGCTTGGCTTGGAACTACTGATGGTGTTAATGCAACACCACACAGTCAGCGTTCATATGCTCAGGTTAAGGTCAAAGTTCAACAGAGCCATGACCTGTTGATTTCTAATTTAATCAACAATATTGAAGACGCATTACAAACACCGGTTCAGGCTACAGTTAAACGAGAAGACGAGCAAGAATTTGCCCGCCTGAATGCTGCCAACCTAATGTTCTGTGAAGATGCCTCACGTCGTCTGCAATCTAAACTGGAAGACGTATCTGAATACCTGGATTATTGGGTAAGAGTCAATCATTTAGAAAGCTTACACCCGCATGATGCGGTAGCAGTGGTTACTAAAGGTATTGAAGGCGGCTACTCTGATGAGCCTAACTATATGGATCCAATGAAGTAAAACCGGCCTGCATTAACACAACACAAAACCGCATCCAGCTGAAAAGCTAATGCGGTTTTTTATTTGCATCCATAGACACAGCTCACCAACTATTTTGCCCTAGGCAAACAGCACTAAAATCAGTGCTAACAATACCCTGAGAAATCTCAAAATGTGAAAACATTGCGCAAATCAAAGCCAATAGTGAACATGGCTTTGGCTGAATCATTGTATGTATGGTATTCTCGGCACTGATAATAAAAATGAGGATGATTCACTCCTCTATGTGGTGTTCCCATTAATTATTCACTCCTAAATTTACTAAGTAGAAAAAGCAGAGGCAAACTCGATATATGGCATGGCGTAAA
>DBOI01000105.1 GCA_002299245.1 Hydrogenovibrio sp. UBA650 | reverse complement strand
TTAATGTCGATTGAAACAATGTCTTTTGAGGCAATATCTTTAACGTAAGGAAAGAACATAGGCACCTATGGTTTTGGAATTGTTAAAAAAATTAAGTATATCTGATTAATTATAAATTCTCATTGGCTTTGAAAAATAAGCAAAAGATTCTATAAAGTATCTTTACTTGGCAACTCAAGTCAGTATTATTAAGTTTCGATTTTAAAACCTTGTAGCTAGTAAATCATTTATTGGAAGAGTCAGATGTCTGAAAAATTAGAATTAATCAGTTTTAAATTATGTCCTTTTGTACAGAGAGCAGTCATTGTTCTCAAGCAGAAAAATGTCGATTTTGATATTACTTACATCGACCTTAATGACCAGCCAGATTGGTTTAAAAAAATTTCGCCACGAGGCCAAGTACCTGTTCTCAAGGTAGGTGATGAGGTGCTTTTTGAGTCATCAGTCATTCAAGAGTATGTTGATGAAGTTACGCCGCCTTCACTGCAACCTAAAGACCCACTTGTAAAAGCCAAAAATCGTGCTTGGATAAGTTTCGGTGGAGATATGATCATGGGAATGCACGGTATGGTTATGTCTGATGAAGAAGGCCATAATGAAAAGCGTCAAGGAGTAGAGCAAAAACTTGCTCTCTTGGAAGCGGAGCACTCCGGCGGTAGTTATTTTAACGGAGAAGACTTTCAAATGATTGATGCCGCTTTTGCCCCCATGTTGATGCGTTTGGGCTTTATGAAAATGCATACTGGAATTGATCTTTTGGCGGCGACACCAAAACTGGCCAAATGGTCAGAGAATTTATTGGCCCAACCATGTGTTCAAGACTCAGTTGTTCCTGAGCTACCAATGATGTACAAAGGAATGATCAAACATATGGATGGTTATATGGCGACATTGCTTCAGGATTAATTCAGGTAAACGCTGTGTTGTTATTTGAGATTAAGCAAGCACAGCGTTTTCTTTTTTGGATTTTTACTGCCTTTCTTTTCTTATCCTCTTCTCAATGCTTCGGTAATTCAAATCAACGGATTGATCCGTCCAGTCAAATAACAGTTGCAGCACTGAGCTCTGCCGAAGTGAAATGGATCGGTCAACGAATTTACCAAAATGAGTGTGCGTCAAGACCTGAAAACTTGATTCATTGGAATCAGGGTGAAGAGTTCCCTTCTCTTGGCATAGGCCACTTCATCTGGTACCCAGCCAATTATTCAGGACCTTTCCAAGAGACCTTTCCAAAGATGTTTTCCTATGTAGACTCTTTTTCAGTTGCGCCTGCTTGGTTAAAAAGAATTGAACCATTTAAGGCTCCCTGGCAAAACAGAGATCAATTTCAGCAAAAAAGAGTTTCAAATCAGACTTTAGCGCTTCAGAAATGGTTACAGGAAACACATGAATATCAAGCTTTATTTATTGTTGAGCAGTTTAGGCAAAGGCTCATTGAACACTTTGAATTAGTGCCTGTGAAAACCTCAAATGCTCGGCTAATTGGATTAATTAATAGGTTGTTAAGCTTTAAGGAAGGGCGCTTTGCATTAATTGATTACACTAATTTTAAAGGTATTGGCAGTGCCACAGAACAATACCAGGGAGAGCAGTGGGGGCTGATTTCAGTATTGATTGATGTAGTTGAGCGCCAACCAGAATTCGAGTCTCTAACTAATCAAGTATTGCTTGACGAATTTATTCAGTCGGCAAAGAACAGATTGAAGCTAAGAGTTAAGTTAGCACCTAAGAGTAGAGGTGAACAGCGTTGGCTGAAAGGTTGGTTTACTAGACTTGGAGGTTATAGAAATTAGCTTAGAGACAATTGGAAAAGTGCAAAAGCCCCATTTTGGGGCTTTTTAATTGGTTTTCAGAAACAATGATTAACAATCAGAATTCTGCCCACTCATCGTCACTACTATCAACTGAAGACTTGATGTTTGTTTGATTAGTTTGCATAGGTTTATTAGTATCAGGTTTTGTAACCACAGCTTGTGTAGGTTTTTCAGCAATTACAGGGGCTTTTGCTTTTACTGTTGTAGCTGGCTTTTTAACCGCAGTGTTTGATCCTGATGAAACACTCTGATTGGTTTTGAAGAATGACATGTTTTCACTCAAATCAGTCGCCTGCTGGTTCAGACTGGTTGCTGAAGAAGAGGTTTTTTCCACTAATGCCGCATTCTCTTGGGTTGCTGAGTCAATGTCGCTAATGGCTCCGTGAACCTGATTGATTCCCTCTGCCTGCTCTTGAGAGGCACTGTTAATCTGTTCAATCATCGCGGTGACATCATTGATCGATTGAGTAATTTCATTAATTACCTCTCCTGATTCGCTTGCCAGCTGAGTACCTTGATCTATTCTTTGAACGCTTGAATCTATGAGCTGTTTAATATCTTTAGCCGCATCAGCAGATTTTTGCGCCAAGGCTCTTACTTCACCAGCAACTACCGCAAACCCGCGGCCATGTTCACCAGCTCTGGCAGCTTCAACTGCCGCATTCAATGCCAGTAGGTTGGTCTGGAAAGCAATACCATCAATCAGAGTGACAATCTCAGCGATTTCGTGGCTGGAAGTTTGAATGCTATCCATTGCTTCAATTGTCTTGGTCATAACTTGCCCAGCTTGACTGGCTTCGGTTTGCACTTTGCTTACAACCTTAGCAGCTTGAGAGGCACTTTCGGTGTTGTTTTGAACCGTAGCATTCATCTCTTCCATGGTCGCTGAGGTCTGTTCAATGGCAGCAGCCTGTTGTTGAAGTCGATTATTGAGTTCGTCTGCGCCAACAGAGAGCATATTAGCTTCTTGGCTAACAACTTGAGCAGATTGCATGGATTGAGCTACCGTCACAGATAGTTTATCAATAGACTGATTTACAGCATTCTTTAGGGTTTGTAAATCACCTTGGTAGTCGGTGTTAATTGCTGTAGTCAAATCACCTTCACTTTGAGCATGGACTACCTTTGAGATATCCTCAATGGCATTATTAAGTGACTGCAATGAATCGTTGATTCTTGACTTTAAGATATTTAAGTCACCCTTGGCATCGATATCAACTCTTGAATGAAAGTCGCCATTTTGCATCGCCAGCATAACTTGGTTGATTTCAGTGATAACCTCATGAGTTGTCGACATCGCTTGTTGGGCATCAGAGAGTATTGCACGGTAATGGCCCTGAGCATTGTGTTTGATTTCAAATGCGTAGTTTCCTTCACGCATTTGAGCCATGACTTCTGAAATATTATCCATAACGGACGAAATGCTAGTTGTGCTATCGTTTATGCCTTGTTGTAAGCTATCTAAATCACCTTGATATTGGCCCGTTATCCGTTTACTAAAGTCGCCTTCGGAAATAGCTTTAACTGTGCTATTGGCATCGTTAAGAGCTGTACTGATCTGCTGGAGTAAATTATTAATTGACTCTGTGGTTTTACCGACTTCATCATTTGAATTGACCTGATTTCTAATTGAGAAATCGCCAGTTGATAAAATCGTTGAGGTTGATTCTTGGATTTTTCTTAACGGTGTTATGACAATTCTGTTGATAATTAAAACTAGCACTAATGTCAGCAAAAATATAGTGACAACAATCCCGGCTAGTGAGATAAAAGCTGATTTTTGAGCAGCGTTTATCGGGTTTAAGTAAGATGCTTCTTCGAGTATGAAGAGGTGGCGACCAAAAATTTTGTTCTCTTCATCAAAGGCTGGCAAGTCAATCAGTACCTTACCGTCTTTTAGATAGACATGACGGTTATCATCTTCATAAGGTTTAAACGCCAGCTTGGTAAACTCAATTGATTCTTTGGGGAACCACCTGTCATTTGCCACAATATAGTTATCGCCAATTGGGGTGTTTTTTTCAATAACTGGCATTTCTCCATAGCGTTTTTTTACATAGTCTCGATTAACTAAGAGTACCCATTGGCCGTTTGTTTGTTTAGTAAAGGTTTTTCTAACAGATGCCAGCCCTTGAATCATAGAGATCATGCCAAGCATTTCACCTTCTTGCATAATTGGAGAAATTGCAATAATAGAAACACCGCGGGCGCCAATCGCTAAGGAGCCAAAGGCCTGTTTCTCATTAATTAATCTTTTAATTAGCGGGTTCCCGGAAAGGTTTTGTCCATAACTATCAAGGTCCCAAGATTTAATTAATGAGCGACCATCTGAGGTCATGAGTTGGGTTTGAATGTTCTTGTAATTGGTCTGGTTTCTAAATTGATCACGGATCTTGGCGAATGCATCGAGTAGCTCTTCACGCTCTTCAACTTCTAAGGCCTCAGCAATCCTTGGCTGAATTGACAAGGCCGAAGAACCAAGAATTCCACCTTGAATTTTAAGGTTGATTTGCGCCTGAATAAATTCTTCCATATCAGAGATAATCTGATTAGAGACCTTGTCCTTGATTGGAGCGACGCTTGTTGCGTAAATAATAAAGCCCCAGAAAACTGAGATTACAATACCTAGAAAAGTTGCAATAACTAGCAGTTTTGTTTTTAGCGAAGCGTTTGTGAGCATTTTTTCACCTATGATCAATTATTCTTTTTTTACTAAAGTCTATAAGCATAAAGTTTGCCATTTAAGCAATAACCATGGTTTTTTTAACCTAATTTACAATTGCATCTTTTATCCTTAATTGCATAGATTTTTTTCAAGTAGAATGATGCTTTGTTTTAAATTTAATTTACTAAAATATGAGTAGGTAGACTGGTGAAATCACGAGCCTTGTACACAGTTTTATTGACGGCAAGACCAAACTTTTTAATTCTAAGCCTCTCTGTTGTTCTGCTGGGGACTGCGGTAGCAATGTACGAAGGTGCAGAATGGTCGTGGGGTTTATTTGGCTTAATTACAATTGCGGCAATTCTTGCACACAGTGCGGTCAATATGCTCAATGAGTACCAGGATTACCATTCAGGTTTGGATCTGATTACACCTAAAACACCATTTAGCGGTGGAAGTGGCGCCTTAGTTGCAGACCCGGAGTCTGCTTCTGTGGTTAAGGTTGCTTTTATTGTAGTTATGTTAGCACTGGTTGTTGTTGGCGCCTATCTAATCAATCATAGCGGTTGGCTACTTGGGATTTTTGGAGGCTTAGGGCTCGCGTTGATTGTTTTTTATACCCGGTTTATTACACGTATGCCTTGGTTATGTCTGATCGCTCCTGGCCTGGCGTTTGGTCCGATAATGGTAATTGGAACTTATTTTGTTTGGTCTGGAACCGTTTCTGAATTAGTCGTTGTATTATCTATAGTGCCATTCTTCCTGGTAAATAATCTGCTGCTGCTGAATCAAATCCCTGATCTAAAGGCTGATAAACAGATAGGTCGCTACAATATATTGATGCGATTAGGTTTGGAAAATGGTCTGCAAATCTTTGCTGCTTTCAACATATTTGCCTTTGTAGTGATTGCGTTGGCAATTTGGTTGTATCAACTGCCATCTTTGGTCTGGTTGGGATATTTAAGTCTGCTAATCGTGTTTCCAATGATGAATAAAATACAGACAACTTATCAAGAATTAGATAAGCTCATGCCTGTATTGGCAATGAATGTTGTTGTGAATCTTGTGACTCCTGTACTCATAGCTACAGGTCTTTGGGCTTCTTTAAGGAGACACTTAACAACTGATTGAAATTCTGCGTGGACTTCCAGCCCATCAATTGCAGGCATGTATTGCAGGCAATAACTCGCACATGT
>DBOI01000153.1:874-9415 GCA_002299245.1 Hydrogenovibrio sp. UBA650 | reverse complement strand
CTAGGGATTTCAATGTTTTCTAAGTAGATGTATTGCCAGATATCGAGTTCGGTCCAGTTTGACAGTGGAAACACACGAATAGATTCGCCTTTTTTGTGTTTGCCGTTGTATATATCCCACAGTTCGGGACGTTGATTTTTTGGGTTCCAGCGATGGTTTTTATCACGGAAAGAGTAGATCCTTTCTTTGGCGCGAGACTTTTCTTCATCGCGTCTTGCACCCCCAAATATGGCATCAAACTTGTATTTATCCAAGGCCTGACGAAGTCCTTGTGTTTTCATAATATCGGTGTGCATGCTTGAACCGTGCTCAAATGGTGAAATATTAATTTCAGGGCCTTCTGGGTTGATATGAACAAAAAGTTCCATACCAATCTCTTTGGCGCGACGGTCTCTGAACTCAATCATTTCTTTGAATTTCCAAGTGGTATCAACATGTGTCAGTGGAAACGGGGGAGGTGCTGGGTAAAAGGCCTTTTGAGCAAGGTGTAGCATTACCGAGGAATCTTTACCAACACTATAGAGCATTCCCGGATTTTCAAACTCTGCAACGACTTCACGTATGATATGTATTGCTTCTGCTTCAAGTTTTTTTAGGTGAGTGAGTTTCACATTGGAAATCATGTGTTCAGGCCTTTTCCTTTGATTAAAGCTAAGCAAATATCAACTTTTATTCAACCGTTACTGACTTTGCTAAATTCCTTGGTTGGTCTACATCGGTTCCTTTGTTTAGTGCTACATGGTAGCTTAGCAGCTGTAATGGTATGTTTAGGGTTATAGGCGCTGTGATGCGGCCAACATTTGATGTGGTTTTTATAACTTGCATACCATCTTCTGATTCTACTTCAGCAAACTTGTCTTCAAATACAATCATTTTCCCGCCGCGAGCTTTGACCTCTTTTAGATTTGATTTGAGTTTGTCTAGAAGGTCATCGTTTGGCGCGATGGCTACCACTGGGGTTTCATCATCAATCAAAGCGAGTGGCCCGTGTTTTAGCTCTCCAGCGGGGTAGGCTTCAGCATGAATGTAGCTGATTTCTTTGAGTTTTAGTGCACCTTCCATTGCTATTGGGTACATGGTTCCACGACCTAAAAACAGGGCGTTGTGTTTATCTGTAAATACGGTAGCTAAGTTTTTGATGACGTCTTCGTGCTTTAAAGCGTCTTTTATCAGGCCTGGAAGTTTCTGGAGTCCGTCGACAATAAGTTGTTCTTGAGTTTTTGTGATTGAACCTTTGGTTTTTCCAATTGCGGTAGTCATTAATGCAAGAGCAACAAGTTGCGTGGTAAATGCTTTGGTTGATGCGACACCAATCTCTGGCCCAGCGTGGGTCAGGAAAGTTAGGTCGCTTTCGCGTGTTAAGCTCGATTCGGGAACATTGCAAATTGATAGCGTTGGAATATTTAGCGCTGAATTCTGAGCTTTCAAACGGTTTATTTTCTGCAGGGCTGCAAGGGTGTCAGCCGTTTCTCCAGATTGACTGATGGTGACAAACAGGGTGTTGTCTGAAACAACTGGATTGCGATAACGATACTCACTCGCTACTTCGGTGGAACAGGGGATTTGTAAAATATCTTCAATCCAGTATTTTGCTGTTAATCCGGAGTGATAAGAGGTTCCACAAGCAATAATTTGAACTTGATCAATGGAACCAAAAATATTTTCAGCCTGATGTCCAAAAGCGGAAATAAGAACTTCTTCATCGGTGATTCTGCTAACCAAGGTATTGGCAACCGCTTCCGGTTGTTCAAATATCTCTTTGTGCATGAAGTGTCTGTGTTTGCCAAGTTCTACTGAATTAGCTGATAGGCTTGAAATTTTGACTGCGCGTTCAACGGCTTTGCCGTTGTGGTCGAATATTTCAATCTGGTCTCGCTGAACTCTGGCGATGTCTCCTTCTTCCAGGAACACAAACGTTTGAGTTACTGGCAGTAGAGCAGAAACGTCTGAGGCAATGTAGTGCTCATTAAAGCCTATTCCAATCACCAGAGGACTGCCTTTGCGAGCTACGATAAGTGTATCTGGCGAGTTTACCGCCATGACGGCGATTGCATAGGCGCCTTCTAGGGTTTTAATACTGTTTTGTACCGCGCTAAAAAGGTCTTGGGTCTGCTGGTTTTCTTGATAAATAGCGTGAGCAATGACTTCAGTATCGGTTTCAGAGGTAAATTGATAACCTTGAGCTATTTGCTGTTGTTTAAGTTCGGCATGGTTTTCAATTATTCCATTGTGAACTACGGCAACCTCGTTATTACATATGTGCGGGTGGGCATTGTTTTCTGCTGGTTTGCCGTGGGTCGCCCACCGGGTGTGGGCTATACCTATTTGTCCCTGAAAATCATCAAGCTGATTGATGGATTTTTCTAGGTTTATTATCTTACCCAGGCTTCTTTGGCGTTGGATTTTGTTTTGCTCTGTCAGCAGTGCTATCCCTGCTGAATCGTAGCCTCGGTATTCAAGTCTTCTGAGGCCTTCTAATAGTATTGGAGTGATATTTCTTTCGGCTATTCCGCCAACAATTCCGCACATAGTTTTTCTGTTTTCGTCACTGGTTTGGAGTAAATATGTATTCTACCAGTTGAATAGAAGATGGTCAGCGAGTAAATCGCTATTTGGGCAAGTTTTAGTCTTTTCCAAAAATATCTCAGGTGTAAACCTTGTTAGTTTCAATATCGCAATCAGTTGGGGTAGCGATAATGCAAAACTCAGCATTTTGACAGGCCTCATTTTTTAGAAGCTCTTTTTTTCAGCTATGAAATCAAGTGCTAAGACTTCATGATTTTGTGAAATAAGAGTGGCCAAATACAACCTGATATGTTTTGTTCCAGCGTTGACAATCTTCACAAGGTTATTGCTGGTTTGGTTGTTTATTTGGTTGCTTTAGCATTAGTTTGACTTGTGCATATGTCATGAGTTTTTGCCTGTTTTTTGGTGGCATAGAGACAGGTTGTTTTTAATAGGTTATAAGAAGCTAAAAGTGGTTTTATTGCATTTGCGTGACGTTTACTTTTGGCTATTTCATGGATGACGTTATCCAATGCTTCTATTTTGTATTTATTGCTCAAGTTTTTCCATGATTGGATGCCAATTTGAGTAACAGCAGTTTGAATTTTGGGGTGCTGATTGGAAATTAATTTAACTTGGTTCCAAGCGTTGTAAAATTCGGAATCAATCTGATTCATTTCAATTTTTATGGCTAACAAATTCAGCCATGCCCAGGGCCATTTGGGAGTGATCTGGATTTGTTGGCGATAGCTTGCCAGAGCTTCCTGCCTTAGCTCGAAAACTACAGGGTCATCAGCGGTTTTGTTGAAAGTTTGCCATTGAATAACTTTGCCTTTCAGTTCGTATAAGGGCGCGTGTTTTACCGGGTAATAATCGATGGCTTTTTGACTGGCTGAATAGGCAATATGCCATGGTTTTTCGTTGGGGGCGGAGGTTGATTTTCCCCAGTGTTCAAGAAATAGCTGAGATTGCGCTTTATAAAGTCCAGATATCACCATCTGAGAGCCTAATAATAACAAGCCAATTGCCAGTATTATCAGGAAGAAAAAGAGATACTTTAGGTTTGGAACTGATTCTTTTGCTTGTTGAGTTGATATTTTCATATTAGCTGTTTTGATTTTAATCAGTTTCGGGTTTGAATTTGGATGAGGATATCTTTTTCGGAGTATCTATAAAGAGTTTTTTAGCGTTTTCTAAAGAAGTCAGCTCCGCTACTTTTGCATATGCATCTGCTAGTTTTGGTGGGCGGTACTCAATATTGTGAGCATCACTTGCCATAATTGTTATTTGATTGTTGAGTAAAAGCGTTTCAGCGCTTTCTTGTGCTCGGCTACCAAACCTGCCCAATATAGCTGAAGCAGTAACTTGTATTAAGCAGCCTTGATTGATGAATGCTTCTAGTTTCTGAGGTTGTTCTCGAAACACGGTATTACGTTCAGGGTGTGCGATCATGGGTACGATGTCATGATTCAAGAGCCACTTAACCAGTTTTTCAGTTCCAATTGGAATCTGATTAGTTGGAAATTCCAGTAACACTACATTTTTGTTTAACCATTTGCCGATAAAAGGCAGTTTATTTTCTAAAGTCTTTTGAAGTATTTCAGGGCCAATGTGTACTTCCGCAGCAGCTGATACTGTCAGATTTATGTTTTTTTCTTTCAAGGCATGGATAAATACTTCAAGGGCCTGTTGTATGGTTTCTTCTGTATTGTCAAAGTGACCTGGGTGAATGTGAGGTGTACAAACCATGTGAGTGATTCCATCTTCAACAGCGATTTGTGCCAGTTTGATAGAGGTTTCAATGTCTTGGGAGCCATCGTCTATTCCTGGTAGAAGATGGTTGTGTAAATCGTACATCAGGCGACCTTAACACGAATGTGCGGAACATGAAGGTCGGATCGTGGATTCTAAGTGTTTATTTTGTGCTG
The DNA here is from genome assembly GCA_002299245.1 of Hydrogenovibrio sp. UBA650. Lineage (GTDB taxonomy): Bacteria > Pseudomonadota > Gammaproteobacteria > Thiomicrospirales > Thiomicrospiraceae > Thiomicrorhabdus. The sequence continues at coordinate 4,982 of DBOI01000153.1, read as the reverse complement.
TAGCCGTAATAGTCATAATATCCATCGTAGCCGTAACCGTATTTTAGGCCCTTTTTTATATCAACTGTATTGAGCACAACACCTTTAACTGGCGCGTTGTTTTGAAGAAGTTGCCCAATTCCCTTGGTTACAACCGGTTTGGATGTGGATTCTGCCTTGATTACATAAATAAGATTTTCAGCATATTTAGATAATACAAGAGCATCACTTACAGCCTGTACAGGAGGGCAGTCAATGACTATGCGTTCATAGCGGTTAATCAGTTCTTCCATGACTTCAGCAAACTTCTTCGATGCTATTAGCTCGAGTGGGTTTGGTGGTACCAGTCCGGCTACGATTAGGTCAATTCCACCAATGCTTTGAATACAATCATCATAATCTGCAGTGTTTGCAATTAAGTTTGCAAGACCAGGAGTACCCACAGGTAGATCAAATGTTTTTGCCATTGTTGGACGACGCATGTCGGCCTCAATAAGAAGGGTGTTTTCCATTTCGCCCAGTGAAATGGCTAAGTTTGTGGAGACGGTTGTTTTACCTTCTCCAGGTATTGATGAGGTAACAACCAGTACCTTGTGCGGATTATCAATTCCTGAAAGCATAATACCTGTACGAATTGTCTTGACTGATTCCATAAAGGGTTTATCGGTTTTATCTATGTAATGCTCAACAATCATTCGACGTGTATTGGCTTTTACAATTGGCAACAACCCAAGCACAGGTAGGTTTAACTTAGATTCGATTTCATCTGTTGATTTAAAGGTGTTGTTGAGTGCATTGAGTAGCAGTGTTAAGAATACGGCAAATAAACCCGCTAAAAAGCCGGCTATAATCACAATAAGCCCTTTTTTCGGCTTAATTGGTTTAGTTGGCATGATTGCTGGATCTACAATTCGTGCTTTGGCACTCTCAAGATCCGCTGTAGCGGTTGTTTCTTTCAAACGGTCCATGAATGTGTCGTAGATTGTTCTGTTAGAGTCGACTTCTCGTTGAAGTTCTCTTAATTTGAACTCATTTTTTGAGATGTCTTGAATCTGTGCTTTGTTCTCTTCAACAGATTCTTGTAAAGAGGCTTCGTTAGCTGTTGCTATTTGATATTGACGCTCTATACCTGCGACTATTTGAAGTACTTGAGCTTTGAGGCTTTCTTGTGCCGCTGTTAGGTCACTATTGGCGGCTTGCATTGTTGGGTGTCTTTTCCCGTAGCGTTTTGATAATTCTTTAACTTTGGCTTGTGCCTTAGCTTCTTCAGCTTTGAAGGTCTGTACAAGAGGGTGGCTCAAAACCGCTGGGACTGTAGACATCTTTCGCCAGTTCCATTTTTTGATGGACTTTACCTGTTTATATTGGCTTTTTGCTTCTGCAGTTTTAGTTCTGGCATCAACTAAGCGTTCATTGATTGCAGATAGTTCATTAGCAGATACGGTAACAATTCCACTTCCCCCAACATCAATCAGACCCTGTTGTTCCTTAAATTCTTGAAGTTTGTTTTCAGCAACTTGTAGGTTGTCACGAAGTTCAACCAGCCTTTCATTCATCCAGTTTGTAGCAGTCATAGAGGTTTCCATAGCTGCATCAAGTTGACTATTAATGAAGTTTTGGGCTATAGCATTGGCTGCTCTGGTGGCCATATTACTATCGTGCATATCTACACTAATTTTGACAAGTTGGCTTTTCTTGATGGGCGCAATAGTTATTTTTTCAATAAAACTATCTACAACACTGGTAAATATTTCGTCTTCTGTTGGCGGGGGCAGTTCTACAAAGTCCTCTGGCGTTGTGCCTGGGATAAGGCTGTGTAGATTAAAATTTGCAATAAGGCCTTTTATATCAATCAATGGTGGTTCAGCTTGCCGTGGGTCAAACTCAATATGAGTAGTTAGTTCAAGCTCTCTTACGACTCTTTCAGCAAGGGTTCTTGATTTCAAAAGTTCAAATTGGGTTTGCAGGTATTCACTCGAACTGTCGACCCCATAAATCTGTTCGATCGATACTACCTGGGCTTCTTGTTGTTCGATTTGCATTGTCGCTGTTGAGCGATAAGTTGGCTCTATGCTGAGGACAACCAAGGCTGTTAAGATCATGGTCAAAATAACCAAGGTCATAATGGTCCATTTTTTTCTCCAAACAACCAGAAAAACAGGAAGTAAATCGATTACATCATTTTCATTGTTTGTATTGTTGTTTTGGTTTTGAAGAAAGGCTGCTTTAGGCGACTCATTTTGCATTTAGAAGAAACCCTGGTCTATTGTTAATGTGTCACCTGGCATAACTAAATCCTCCATATTGACGTATAGAGGTTTTTTTGCAGGATCAGATTCACGGATAATCGTCATTCTTCTTTCAGAAGCCCTTTCAGTAAGTCCTCCAGCAAGAGCGACTGCTCTGCGGACGGTCAGCCCAGGCTGGTATGGGTATCCATCAGGGTTTTTAACTTCACCGCTGATGAAAAACTGACGATACTCTAAGACACTAACAGAAACACGAGGGTTGACAAGGTAGTCGCCTTTTAGTCGTTTGGTAATTCTGTTTTGGAGTTCTACTGCGGTTAAGCCTTTTGCTTGGATTTCTCCAATAAAAGGGTAGTTCAAGCTACCGTTTTCAGTCAGCTTAATTTTCTCGAAGCTTAACTCAGGCTCTGCAAATACCTTAACTGATATAACATCGCCCGATGAGAGTTGGTATTGATCTTCACTGGCTGAAGATAATGTGGCCAGTGAAACCAACAAAATTGAAATTATTGCAGGAATGACAGATTGCATTTAGTTTACGACCATTAGACTTAATCAAATTTCATTATAAGCTAAGGTTGACGCTAAATTTGAAAACATCTCTGTCGTAATCATATGGTTTTGAGCTTGAATCTTGTCTGGTTGATTGGTAATCAAGCCCTATATCCATCCATCGTTTTGCCATATATTTGACGCCAAGTCCGTAGGAGTTGACTTCATCGTCACGGCCATTTGAGTAATCGCGGTCGATATTTCTGTAATTCATCTGGCTGGTGTAACCTCTGCCCCAGTCGTGTTTCCAGGCCAGTTGATTAGTACGTGCATCTACATGGTTTGCACCGTAGAGACCTTCATCAATTCTCTGGTTTGTTCCAAGAGTGAATACAGAGTAGGATTTTGGAGCCCATTCGACGCTAACTTCCCAGTTGGTTAGATCCGCATTGTCAATACTGGAGTCGTCAAAATCCTTATCCTGCTTACCAATTTTGGCATATCCAGTTGTGCGCGCGGTGGCTTCCCATCTAGCACCTAGCAAATAGCTTGTGTTCTGACTGTCTAGGGCGTCATTAGAGTCGTAGTCAAAGTCTTGAACTGCAACTTCTGCTGTCAGTCTAGTTTTGGCAGTGGCTTTATAGACAAAAGCGATGTCTGCACCAGTTGAATCTCTTTCAACATCAAGGTTCTCACCATTTGTTGAACGAATAGAGTCGTAGTTTACACCAACCTCGATATTTCCAGTTGCACTTGGCGCTCCGTAAATATATTTGGCACCTGCGTTAGCAGACTTGAAACTGTTTAACTCACCAAGGGTGTAGGCGTCCGATGCGGTTTGAGTTCTACTGTAGCCGGCATTTAAATTAAGTCGATTTCGTACATCAAATTCAAAATCAGCTTTAGCAGATAAAAAATGATTTGTTAAGTTGTCAGCATTTTCTTCATGGTAAATCTGATGGTTAAGCATGTAGCTGGCTTCGAAGGTTGATTTTTCACCGAATCCCATGATTTTTACATTAGGCGTTATCGATGTGATCCATGAGCTCTCAGGATCGTTCAACGTTAGGTAGTTATCGTCGTATGATCCGGCAATCTCTAAGGTAGGTGTGACTTGTATGCCTTCAAAGTCTACTGCAGCAGGATCAAGAGCGTAGGCTGTTTGTGTAGATAGTGCTAACAAAATAGCCGAGTGTAGTTTCAATTGCGTATTCATAAATTTTGCCCCAAAAAAAACCACATCGGACATTTGTCCAATATGGTTTTAAGTAATCATTGAATTGCTGTTTAGTTTGGACTTGAGCTAGCGGTACCACCACCAAATGATGGGGTGAATCCACCAGAGCCACTAGCAAGCGAACGGTTAACAACAACGCCGCCTGCATCAG
>DBOI01000153.1:0-523 GCA_002299245.1 Hydrogenovibrio sp. UBA650 | reverse complement strand
CAGTAGGGGCAAAGCTAGAAGCCAGGTCAAGTGTGAGAAGGCCTCCGTTTTCTGCTATTTTTGTATCAAACGTGTTAGGGAATGCTTTGTTTAAGGCTTCTGTAAGTTGTTTTTCAGCAGTTTCATCGCCTAAGCTAGCCGCAGTAAGATCGACTAAAGTGTTGAAGAATCCACCACAACCTGCAGGGATTTCGTCGTTTTCAATCTGTTCTTTAGTAACGTTACATTTTGATTCTTCTAGAGCCTTAACAGTCTCATCGTTAAGAGCAAATCCTGAGTTTTTGAGCTCTTTAATGAAGTCAGTTGGGCTTGCATATGCTTGGCTGGAAAGCAAAGCGAAAGTAATTGCCATTAGAAATTTGCGCATTTTAATGTGCTCCTAAAAATAAAAATTCTTTGATCTAAATACAGCTTTGTATGTCTAACTAATTAAATTTTTCCTTGAGTCCCTACAAATCCAATAGGGAGATTTTTACGCAATTATAACCCTATGCAGACTTTCGAACAAGTCCGCAGTGTAAAA
>DBOI01000040.1 GCA_002299245.1 Hydrogenovibrio sp. UBA650 | reverse complement strand
GGCGTATTCTATAGATAAAACTTAACAACGCAACCCCCAAACAACACTTTTTTACAGTTTTTTGAATGTTTTTTACTTTTGTTAAGTAAGTCGTTGTTTAAACACATTTTACCCACTAGTTATCCACAGACTTATTCACAAAACTACTTTCAAACCCAAATTTCTTAGGTTACTGACAAGCTTCAGGTACAAAAAAGCCCGCTTAATAGCGGGCTTTTTATGTATTAAGAGATGAAACACTATTAGTTAAGTGTCACTCTGGCAAACTTACGTTTGCCTACTTGGTATACGGAGGTCGTACCAGCCGGCATAGTTTGACGACTGTTATCAACCTTTTCTCCATTGATCTTCACCGCACCCTGTTTTGTCATTCGATGCGCATCAGAAGTAGAAGCCACCAGGCCTGCTTCTTTTAATAAGTTTGCCAATGGTAATTCACCATCAAAACTAAACTCTGGCATTTCATCTGGAATCGCATTCTTACTGAATTTGGTTTCAAAATCTTTTAGTGCAGATTCCGCAGCTTCTTTTGAGTGGAAGCGTTCGATGATCTCCATCGCCAGCTTCACTTTAATATTACGCGGGTTCTCACCATTCTCTACTGCTTGCTTATAACTTTCGATTGTTTCAATCGATTCGAAACTCAATAGATCGTAGTAACGCCACATCAATTCATCCGATACTGACATCACCTTACCAAACATATCATTTGGCTCGTCCTTAATACCTATATAGTTATTAAGAGACTTGGACATCTTCTGCACACCGTCCAAACCTTCAAGAATCGGCATCGTCAAAGTACATTGCTGCGGCTTACCAAAGTGGCCTTGAAGAGTACGCCCCATTAATAGATTGAATTTCTGATCAGTACCACCCAACTCAAGATCGGCATCCATCGCTACAGAATCATAACCCTGAACCATTGGATACAAGAATTCATGAATCGCAATTGGCGTATTTGCTTTAAAACGATCCGAGAAATCATTACGCTCAAGCATACGTGCCACAGTTACCTGCCCTGCCAGCTTAATCATATCTTCAGCTGTCATCTTAGACATCCACTCTGAGTTATACATGACAGTGGTTTTCTCTGGATCAAGTATCTTAAAGACCTGCTCTTTATAAGTCGCTGCATTGACTTCAATCTCTTCGCGAGAAAGCGGAGGACGGGTAGCACTCTTCCCTGTTGGATCTCCAATCATTGCCGTGAAATCACCAATAAGGAACAAGATCTCATGACCTAAATCCTGAAACTGTTTTAACTTATTAATAAGTACCGTGTGACCAAGGTGCAAATCAGCCGCCGTTGGATCGAAACCGGCTTTAATTCTAAGCGGTTGACCTTTCTCTAGTTTCTCAACCAACTCTTTTTCAACCAGAATCTCTTCTGCACCACGTTTAATAATTGCTAATTGTTCTTCAACTGTTTTCATTTCTTTACTTACTTATTATCTGTTACTAGCCACAAAGCACTGTGTCGGTGTTCAATTCTAACTTACCTGTCAAGTCAGAGACTTTGGCAATATTGTTTGCCCGCATGTATTTTGCAATACCTTTATTAACCTTCTTAACCAGAAGGGGGTCTTTGGCGATTGCAGTACCTATCGCTACCATAGAGGCTCCAGCGAGGAAAAACTCAATTGCATCTTCGGCACAGGAAATACCACCTAAACCAATAATTGGAATATCGTGCTGCTTAGCCACTTGATAAACCTGATGCACCTTTAATAGAGCAACTGGCTTGATAGCTGGGCCTGATAGACCACCTTGGTTATTGCCCAGGGTTGGCTTGCGAGTATTGGCATCTATCTGCATACCCATCAAAGTATTAATTGCGGAAAGGGCATCGGCTCCAGCATCAATTACGCGGCGTGCACCTTCGGCAATATCTGTTTGGTTTGGTGATAGCTTTACAATCATCGGCTTAGTTGTATTGGCTCTACAGGCCTCAACCACTCTCGCTGCCATATCCGGATCATTACCAAAGGCCGCACCACCCTTTTTCACATTCGGGCAGGAGATATTAATTTCCATCGCAGGCAGATCGGTTTGATCAAACAAGCGCACAACCTCGGCGTACTCTTCGATTGAAGATCCGGATACATTAATAATGTAGCGAGTCTCATCCATATTCAATTGTGGAAGCAGATCGTTGATTACCGCGTGAGCACCTGGGTTTTGCAGGCCTATAGAATTTAACAGGCCACTCGGTGACTCCATCACGCGCTCAGGTTTATTGCCCAACTTAGGTTCGAGAGTTGTGCCTTTTAGAAAAAGCGCCCCCACATCTCGATTGGAAAAGCCTGAAACAGACTGGTATTCTATGCCGTACCCAGCATTTCCAGAGGCCATGGCTACTGGAGAGTTAAAATGGATACCACAAATATTTACCGATAAATCAACCACTAACTATTACCTAACTTACTTTATATGTTGCACATTATTCTTTACGAACCAGAAATCCCTCAGAACACCGGGGCTCTAATCCGCTTAAGCGCTAATATGGGTGCTCACTTACACCTTATTCACCCAATCGCTTTCGATTTGAGTGAAAAAAAGGTGCGCCGCGCCGGTCTCGATTATGCTGAACTTGCTAATGTGTATGAACATGAAAATTTACAGGCCTGCCTGGAAAAGATTTCACCTAACCGGGTGTTTGCCTTGACCACCAAAACCACGCGCTATTATACCGAGCCTAAGTTTGAAAATGGAGATGCATTTCTATTTGGGCCAGAAACCCGTGGTTTGCCAATGGAAGTGATTACCAGTTTTCCAGAAGAACAGCGTTTGACCATACCGATGATGCCTGGAGGAAGAAGCATCAACTTGGCGAATGCGGTTTCAATTATGGCCTATGAAGCCTGGCGACAATTAGATTTCAGTATTGATATTTAAAGTTTGACTGGAAGCCTACTCAGCTTTTGCACTGCGAGACATAAGCGCCTGCACAGCCTGTTTTGGCGTAGTTTTATTATTGACCAACAGGTAAACCTGCTCCATGATTGGTAGCTCTAGATTTAGACGGGCTGCCAACTGTTTTACTGCTTGAACAGCTTTTACACCTTCCACCACCTGACCGATTTCATTCATCACTTCTTCAGTAGAAAGATTGCCTTGAGCCAAGCCAAAACCAAAGCGACGATTACGCGAAAGATCATCTGTACAAGTTAGAACCAAATCCCCCAGACCAGCTAGCCCCATCATGGTTTCGGCATTACCACCCAGGGCTTGACTCAGACGCATCATTTCAGCCATGCCCCGTGAGATTAGTGCTGCTCTGGCATTCGCCCCCATGTGCAAACCATCACTGACTCCGGTGGCAATCGCCATAATATTCTTATAGGCACCACCAATTTCAACACCAGCCATATCGGTCTGAGTGTACATTCTAAAGCGATCGTTCAAGAATAGCCCTGCCCAAAACTCTGCTTGATCATAAACATTGGATGCACTCACCATTGCCGTTGGCAAACCTTCTGCTACTTCTTTGGCAAAGGTGGGGCCAGAAAGTACAGTGAGATTCGCATCCTCGCCCAGAATTTCAAAGGCTACTTCATGTAGCAGTCTTTGGGTTGTCGGCTCAAAACCTTTTGTGGCCCAAGCAATGGGAACGGTACTATTTGGAATAAGCTCACTTAACGTACTAAGAACTTGACGAAATGCCTGACTTGGTACTACAACTAAGATTGCATCCGCATTCTGAACCGAATCTTCAACGCTGAGACTGATCGAAAGACTTTTTGGAAAAGCGATATCTGGAAGAAACTGCTGGTTCTGGCGATCTTGAATAAGCTTTTGCGCGTGCTCAGGACAGTGAGTCCATAGTGCAACGTCATGCTCAACCTTGGATAGGTGAATGGCTAAAGCGCTTCCCCATGCTCCAGCACCGAGAACCGCTATTTTTTTTGTCTGAGCCAAGAACAGTCCTTGTTAGAAATTATTGCTTGGTAGCTTCAGTCTGCTCTGCATCAGAATCTTCACTAGCTTCCTCAGTTTGAGCTTGCTGTTGCTGCATGTGATTGTGATACATGGCTTCAAAATTGACTGGTTCAACCAATAGCTGTGGAAAACCACCACGAGTTACCAGATCAGAAACCGCTTCACGAGCATATGGGAAAAGCGTATTTGGGCACTGAACTCCTAAGATATAAGATAGTTGCGCATCATCAAAACCAGAGATTGTGAAAATACCGGCCTGCTCAACTTCACATAAAAATGCAGTTTTATCTTCAACCTTTGTAGTCGCTGTCACGCGCACCATTACATGATAGACATTATCTTCAAGCTTTTGGCTCTTTACATTTAAATCAACACCCAACTGAGGCTGAAAACCTGCCGTAAATATTGCAGGTGTATTTGGAGACTCAAAAGAGATATCCTTAGTGTAGATTTTCTGAATCGCAAAAGCTTGCTTTGGTGTTTCTGACATTGTCTGGTCCTTTATTTTGATACTGCTCAGATTACCTATAGATTGGAGTAAGTTAAGGCAAACTGAACAGTCAAAAACTTTGATTACTAATTATTTTAAAAATTCTAACTGTTTAGTAGCGGGTCGATTTCGCCACGTTTGTCGGCAGCAGAAAGGTCGTCAAAACCACCAATATGAGTATCCCCAATAAAAATCTGGGGCACGGTATTACGACCAGTTTTAGCTTCCATTTGAGCCCACAGATCTCGGTCGTTACCTATATCAATAGATTCATAATCAGCGCCTTTCTTATCAAGCAGTCGTTTTGCCATCATGCAAAACGGGCAGCTTGCTGTGCAATAAATAACGACTTTTGTCATTTCAATTTCCTTTTCAGGCAAAGCAACTTGTTTGTTTACAGATTGCTTTGCTCGATTTACTTTTTTTTGTTTTTTTTCGACTTTTTCTGTCTACCAACCGGTAGATTAGCGTTCTTCCATGCGGTAATACCACCTGAAAGATTGAATACTTTGGTATAACCATTTTTTGCTAACATAGCTGCAGCTCGCGATGAACGTGAACCGGTTGCGCAATAAACCATTATTGGTTGCTCTTTGTCAGCAGGCAGATGACCTATTCTAGAAGCTAGTTCAGTCACTGAAATATTGTTGGCTTCACCAATATAGCCGTCGTTGTATTCACCAGCAGTTCGCACATCCAACAAATAAGCATCATCATTAAAAAGTCGTATTGCTTCATCTGTTCCCACAGAGCTAAAACCCGCCAGCTTGTCACCTATATAGCTATAGATGAGCATAAGAGTTATTACAAAAGCCGCTAAAAACAGAGGCCATTGTTCATTGAAGAATTCACTAAACATTCATATTCCCTTGATATGCTGGATTCGATTCAGACAGATTCTTTTGCCTGGTAATTTTTATCATCGAAGACCTAAAAATTCAAAGCTAATGATTTTAACAGTGAAAGTCGCTACAATAAACCGCTTTCGAAAAAAATTCACATATCCAAAAGAAGCCACAAGTTTCTTTCAAATACGGTAACAAATTAAATGCCACAAGATTTAAAACCAAAAGTTGAAGTAAAAAACCGACCAACTGGATTGATCATCCTCGATGGTTGGGGACATAG
>DBOI01000090.1 GCA_002299245.1 Hydrogenovibrio sp. UBA650 | reverse complement strand
GTAACAAACAGCCCTGTTCCGGAGGTTAGAGAGCCGTTTAAGGCTCCAATAAAAAACAGGACAATTCCCCCAATTAGCAGGCCGTTAAAATCTCTGTGCTTTATTAATTCGTCTTGACCCAATTCAGGTTTAAACCAAGAGTAAAAACCCAGTCCCAAGGTCAGGAGCCCCAAAAATCCTTGAGATATTTTATCGTCAACCTGAAGAATTACACTCGCCCCCAAAACAACTCCTGGCAAACCCATAGCCAGAATAAAGGCTGAAAACTTCCAGTCAAAAGTTGAAGATTTGAGATGCCTAGCAGTTGCGCCAAGCCCTAAAAAAACACTGGCAACTTTATGAGTTGCCAGAGCAACACCAAAAGGTAAGCCCAAAAACAGTAGTGCGGGTAATTGCAGTAAACCTGCGCCACCACCTGCTAGAGCGGAAAATAGATTTGCAATTAGAGAAACCACAAATAGAAGTGATTGTTGAAATAGATCCATGGCGCTATTGTATGACACAAGCCATTAGAGACGATGGATTATTCAGCAATAAAAAAGCCGCTCAAAAAAGCGGCTTTCTTTAATCATCGATGCAAACTAATCTAAGCTTCTTGCTTGTGCAGGTGTACATCCATCTGTGGGAAAGGAATTGAAATACCGGCATCATCAAATGCTATTTTTACCTTCTCATTCATATCCCACATAACAGCCCAATAATCACCTGAATTGACCCATGGACGAACCACAAAATTAACGCTACTATCGCCAAGCTCGGATAGAGCAATCACTGGCGCAGGATCTTTAAGAATACGGTCATCATCTTCAACTAACTTTTGAAGAATCTCTTTTGCCTGGCGAATATCATCATCATAACCAATCCCAAATACCATATCGACACGGCGAGTATCGCGCGCAGAATAGTTGGTGATAGCACCACTATAGATAGAGCCGTTAGGCACAATTACTTCTTTATTATCACCAGTACGAAGCGTACAGCTAAAAATATTAACCGATTCAACCACTCCTACAACACCGCCAGCCTCAATAAAATCACCACTTTTAAACGGTTTGAAAACTAAGATCATCACACCTGCTGCAAAGTTCTGCATCGAACCCTGCAGAGCCAAACCAATTGCCAAACCAGCGGCACCAATTAGGGCTACCAGTGATGTAGTATCCACTCCCAATTGATCCAGTGCGGCAATAATTACAAATAGCAGCAAAATAGCGTTAACGATTGAAGCCACAAAATTAATCAGCATCTCGTCCATTTTTGAACGGTTAAGCAGTTTCTTAACAATGCTTACAATAATTTTAACTACCCAGCGACCAATGATAAAAATGGCGAGTGCCATGACCAATTTAATCGTCCAAGGCATGGCATATTCGTTTAATAAAACTTCAAAATCCATGATATATTCTCTCTCTGAAAATAATTTAATCGGTAATTAATGTCCCGACGCCTTCGTCGGTAAATACTTCTAACATAACTGCATGTTCAACTCTCCCATCAACAATATGAGAGGAGTGCACACCATTCTGAACAGCTTCTAAAGCGCACTGAATTTTTGGCAACATGCCTCCGTAGATCGTACCATCCTCTACGAGTTTATCAACAGATTGCGCATTTAATCCCGTCAATAGATTACCTTCTTTATCCAACAAGCCTGGTGTATTAGTTAAAAGCATTAGTTTTTCAGCATCCAAAGCTTCTGCAATTTTCCCCGCAACCAAGTCGGCGTTAATATTGTAGGAGTGACCATCTTTACCAACTCCCACAGGCGCAATAACAGGAATAAAGTCATCTTCAATCAACATCTCAAGCACCTTGGTATTGATCGTACCAACTTCACCAACATGACCAAGGTCAATCAGTTCCGGTGCATTCATATCTTCATTGAAAGAAGTCATCTCCATCTTTTTGGCACAAATAAGGTTACCGTCTTTACCAGTTAGACCAACCGCATTACCACCTGCTTGGTGAATCAGATTAACAATCTCTTTATTTACCAGGCCTCCTAAAACCATCTCAACAATATCCATGGTCTCAGTATCGGTAACCCGCATACCCTGAATAAACTCGGACTCTTTACCAACACGCTCCAGTAGATTACCAATCTGTGGCCCACCACCGTGAACAACCACCGGGTTCATACCAACCAACTTCATCAAGACGATGTCACGCGCAAACCCCTGTTTTAAGGTTTCATCAGTCATGGCATTACCGCCATACTTCACCACAATGGTTTTGCCGGCAAAACGCTGGATATAAGGAAGTGCTTCAGCCAATACCGAAGCAATATTCTGAGCTTGTTCTTTATTCAAATTCATAGTGTCTTGTACTTTCATTAGAGTTAAGTTCTCATCATTTCCTGTTGCAAAACTGCTCCTTGAAAAAACTGAATTTTGTTCAGATTCAAGGCGCGCGAAAACCCGCAGCGGAAGGTATGTATTAATACCTGAGCAGCGGAAGTTGCAGCGCAACACAGAAGCTGGGCAAAAGGCATTTTTTCAAGAGCAGTTTTTAATCTCTGAAGTTATTGAATTGTAACGGCATATCTATATCTTCCATGCCTTTTAGCATCTGCATTACCTGCTGAAGATCATCACGTTTTTTACCCGTAACACGTACACTGTCACCCTGATTTGAGGCCTGTACTTTCATTTTTGAGTCTTTAATCGCTTTAATAATTTTCTTCGCCAGTGGTGCTTCAATCCCTTCACGCATCTCGACAACCTGTCTGGCATTTTTCAGTTGAATATCAGGGTCTTTGGCATCCATGCACTTAATATCAATTCCGCGACGGTTAGCTTTCTGCATCAACATGTCATACATCTGATTCAACTGGAAGTCAGATTCTGTCTTCATGGTAATTGCATTATCGTTTAGCTCAAAGCTTGAATCGGTACCTTTAAAATCGTAACGCGTGGTTACTTCCTTGTTTGCCTGATCAACTGCATTTTGCAGTTCGTGCTTATCGATTTCTGAAACAATATCAAATGATGGCATGCATACTCCCAAATAACATAATGATTAACCGCACTATTCTACCACTAGCAGCTTATAAGCGGTTAGTCGTATAATCTGCGATACATTCAAATACGCATACACTCTTTCAATGAACAAATTACAGAATAAATTTGAGCCTCAACTCTCTACTCGCGCTGCAGCCGTGCAACCGTTTCATGTTATGAAAATTCTCGGTGAAGCCAAACAACTGGAAGCGCAAGGAAAAACCATCATTCATATGGAAGTAGGTGAACCGGATTTTGCATCATTGGATTGTGTACACCAGGCCGCATTTGACGCTGTAGAACAGGGTTTAACTCACTACACCGCAACACTTGGCCTGCCGGCTTTAAGAGAGAAGCTGGCTGAGTTTTATCAGAGTTTTTATCAGGCCTCGGTTCAATCTCAGAATATTATGATTACGCCGGGCTCATCCAGTGCTCTACAGTTGGTGCTAACAGCAATACTCAACCCCGGTGAAAAAGTACTATTAGCAGACCCCAGTTACCCGTGTAATCGTCAGTTTGTCAGTTTGTTAAATGCCGAACCAATCACCATACCTGTTTCACATGAAACCAATTATCAACTCAATCTTGAGCTAATAAAACAAAACTGGTGTGCTGGAATAAAGGCGGTGATGATCGCCTCACCCGCAAACCCTACAGGCACCGTTGTTGAACAGGACGAGTTAGTCAAACTTGCAAACTATCTGGCAGATCAAAATGCCTATCTGATTGTCGACGAAATTTACCAGGGCCTGGTTTATGACAGAGAGCCCGAGAGCATTCTCGCCAACACCGGCCTACCGGAAAACGTGATTGTGATTAACTCATTTTCAAAATTCTTTGGCATGACGGGTTGGCGCCTTGGGTGGACAGTGGCTCCAGATCATTTAATATCTGTATTGGACAGACTCGGGCAAAACCTGTTTTTGGC
>DBOI01000075.1 GCA_002299245.1 Hydrogenovibrio sp. UBA650 | reverse complement strand
GAGCTACATGACAATCTTATGTGGGAATCTTACCTATTGCCACCACTAACTATTTAGAAAAAAGCCAATGGTAACAATTTAGAAGGGCTAATTGGATGGCTTATTTTTCGCGGGCGATGGCTCTGTGGCCAATGTCGGTACGGAAATAGGCTTTATCCCAACTGATTAGGTCAACACCTTGATAGGCGCGTTCTTGTGCCTGGGTAACATTTTCACCTAGTGCTGTAACACAAAGTACACGACCACCAGCAGTGACAACGTCACCATTCTCATTGTTGGCTGTACCAGCATGAAATACTTTCATGTCTGGAGAAGTAAAGCTATTTAAACCAGAGATTACATCACCTTTAGGATAAGATTCAGGGTAACCTCCAGCTGCCATCACTACACCTAGCGCAGCACGGCTGTCCCATTCGGTAGACATACCTTCCAGTTTGCCATCTATTGCAGCCAGACATAGTTTTGGCAAGTCAGACTGTAGACGCATCATAATCGGCTGAGTTTCTGGGTCACCGAAACGGCAGTTGAATTCAAGGACCTTTGGCGCGCCAGTACGATCAATCATGACACCCGCGTATAGGAAACCGGTATACGGAAGGCCATCTTTAGCCATACCTTCAATGGTTGGGTTGATGACTTCATCCATAATACGGTTGTGGATTTCACGAGTAACTACCGGAGCAGGGGTGTAAGCGCCCATTCCGCCAGTGTTTGGACCGGTATCACCATTATCACGTGCTTTGTGATCCTGGGAAGTTGCCATCGGCACAACGTTTTTACCGTCTGCCATCACAATAAAGCTGGCTTCTTCACCAACCAGGAACTCTTCGATAACCACGCGAGAACCGGCATCACCAAATATGTTGCCAGCTAGCATATCTGCAACGGCATCCTTAGCTTCTTGCACGGTGTCGGCAAGGATCACACCTTTACCTGCCGCAAGACCGTCAGCCTTAACTACGATTGGCGCGCCAACTTTATCAAGGTAAGCGTTAGCAGGTTCAATTTCAGTAAAAACTTCATAAGCTGCTGTTGGGATATTGTGTTTAGCCAGGAAATCCTTTGAGAATGCCTTTGAACCTTCCAGCTGGGCTGCACCTGCAGTTGGTCCAAAGCACTTAAGGCCAGCTTCTGAGAAAGCATCGACAACACCAATAACTAAGGGGGCTTCTGGTCCAACAATGGTCAGGCCAATATCATTTTCCTGGGCAAAATTCACCAGGCCTGTAATATCTTCAACACCAATATTTACATTGGTTAGAGCTGGTTCCAAAGCTGTGCCAGCATTACCTGGAGCTACAAAAACTTCGCTAACATCAGCAGACTGAGATGCCTTCCACGCTAAAGCATGTTCACGACCGCCACTACCAATAACTAATACTTTCATACCTATCCTTCTGTCCACTGCGTGTTTAGCTTCTCTAAATACGCAGTTATATCTCGTTTATAAATTTTAAACTTATCTCAAAAACTTTATAAGAAAGTAATGTGCGCTTTGCTTGAGGTCAAGGCGGTCAATAAAACCGGAGCGGAATGTACAAAAAGTACATGAGCACCGGAAGTTTATTGCTCAACGCAGAGATCAAGCAAATAAGCCATTACGGTCGGCTATTAATGCTTAAAATGGCGCATTCCTGTGAACACCATTGCTATCCCATGTTCGTTTGCCGCGTCAATAACCTCCTGATCGCGCATAGAACCACCCGGCTGGATGATTGCCTTGATACCTGCTTCTGCAGCCGCGTCAATTCCGTCGCGGAATGGGAAGAATGCATCAGATGCCATTACCGAACCTGGAACCTCTAGGCCTTCATCTGCGGCTTTAATGCCTGCAATTTTCGCAGAGTAAACACGGCTCATTTGGCCTGCACCTACACCGATTGTCATACCGTCTTTAACGTAGACAATTGCATTTGATTTAACGAACTTGCCGACTTTCCAAGCGAACATCAGGTCTTTCATTTCTTGCTCTGTTGGCGCACGATCACTCACTAATTTAAGGTCAGCTTCGGCAACCATTCCTAAATCACGGTCTTGAACTAGTAAGCCACCTGTTACACGTTTGTAGTCGTAAGCTGCTTCTTGCTCGCCTAGCTCGCCACACTCAAGTAGACGAACGTTCTGCTTAGCTGCTACTGCCGCTTTTGCTTCTTCAGAAACGGTTGGCGCAATAATGACTTCAACAAACTGACGGTCAATAATGGCCTGAGCCGTCTCGGCATCTAATTCTGTGTTGAATGCGATGATGCCACCAAATGCAGACGTTGGATCAGTCTTATACGCACGGTCATAAGCTTCAAACTGACTTGCGCCTACAGAAACACCACATGGGTTAGCATGCTTAACGATAACGCAAGCAGTCTCTTCAAATGTTTTCACCAGCTCAAGGGCTGCATCAGTATCCGCGATATTGTTGAAAGATAGCTCTTTACCTTGGATTTGGTTTGCAGTAGAGATTGATGCTTCCGTTGGGTTGCGTTCAGTATAGAAAGCGGCATTCTGGTGAGGGTTTTCACCGTAACGCATAGACTGTTTCTTAACAAACTGAGTGTTGTAAGTACGTGGGAAGTTGTCTTCTGCATTGTCAGAGAACATGGTCCCGAAGTAGTTTGAGATCGCACCGTCATAACGAGCAGTCTGCTCAAACGTTTTGATTGCTAGATCGAAACGAGTAGCGTGTGCAAGTTGACCATCATTAGCTTGCATCTCTTCAAGAATTCGGCTGTAGTCAGCCGGATCAGTTACTACGGCTACGTCTTTGTGGTTTTTAGCTGCTGAACGCAACATTGTTGGGCCACCGATATCGATGTTCTCAATCGCGTCCTCTAGTTTACAATCAGGGTTGGCAACGGTTGCTTCAAACGGGTAAAGGTTTACAACAACCATATCGATGGCGTCGATACCGTGTTCAGCCATCACAGCATCATCAGTACCGCGACGGCCAAGTAGGCCTCCGTGAATTTTAGGGTGTAGAGTCTTAACTCGTCCGTCCATCATTTCTGGAAAACCAGTGTATTCAGAAACTTCAGTAACTGGCAGGCCTGCTTCAGAAAGTACTTTGTAAGTACCGCCAGTTGAAAGGATCGCAACGTTCATTGCGGTTAGGGACTCGGCAAATTCTAAAATGCCTGTTTTATCAGAAACGCTGATTAGAGCACGGCGTACTGGTTTCATTGAAGGTTTTCTCCGTTAAAAATGTTAAAAATTTGAATTCTGTGTTTTCAAGTTCGAGTTAACTTGTAATCTGATATTTCTGCATCTTCTTTTTTAAGGTATTTCGATTAATACCGAGAATGTTAGCGGCTTGTGTCTGGTTGTGTTCTGTATGGAGCAGGACATATTCAAGCATCGGCTTTTCAACTTGAGTTAACACCATTTCATAGACATCACTTGCTTGCTGTTCATCCAGCGTTTTGAAATAGGTATCCAGTGTGTTGGTGACATGATCACTTAAACACGCTTGTGTATTATCTTGAACTGTTAGCTTTTTGGTCACGATTTTGTCTATTTCAAATTCAAAAAGAAGTCTTCAATTAAGTCTGTCTGCTGTTTGACAGTTTGAAGCCTGTTAAATGTTTTTCGCAGTGTTTCGCCATTTGGCAAGTGCTGTGCATACCAGCCGATATGCTTGCGAGCGATACGAATACCGAGCTCATTTCCGTACAAATTATGCAGGCCTGTTAAATGGTGCAGTATGGTTTGTTGGAACTCTTCAAGGCTAGGGGGCGAGAGTTTGTTACCTGTTGTAAGGTAATGATTTATTTCGCGAAATATCCATGGATAACCCTGGCTAGCTCTACCGATCATAATGCCATCAGCAGCGGTATATTTTAATACAAATTCAGCCTGTTCGGGGGAGCAAATATCACCATTTGCTATCACAGGAATAGTGACCTGTTGTTTTACTTCTTTAACAGTATCAAATTCAGCTTGGCTACGGAACTTATCTGCACGAGTGCGCCCATGAATGGTTATTGCCTGTAAACCAGCTTCTTCAGCGAGTTGAGCAATTTGCAGAGCATTTTTGTTTTCGTCGTCAGTTCCTGTGCGAATCTTTACCGTGACAGGGACTTTAACGGTATCCACAACAGTATTGAATATCTCATATGTTAATTCAGGTGTTGCCATCAATGCAGAGCCAGCGGCGACTGAGCAGACTTTTTTCGCAGGGCAGCCCATGTTCAAATCGATTATTTGCGCACCTTGTGAAACTTGCCAAGCAGCAGCCTCTGCAAGTTCTTGTGGATCTGTACCAATTAGTTGGACGGCTCTGGGTTCCGGATCATTTAAATCAACGTGACGAGTAGAGGATTTCTTAGATTGCCAGAGTTCTTTTTTAGAAGCGACCATCTCTGAAAGTGTGTAACAGGCACCATTGTTACGACAGATTTCTCTATAAACAGCATCGGTTATTCCCGCCATAGGGGCAAGAACAATATTGTGTTCAAATTGATATGGGCCTATTTTTAGCATTGGCTTATTGTTTGGTTCCTGCTAAAAGTCCCCACTCATCGAGAGTTTCAAACTGGGTTAATTCAATTCCTTGTTGTTTGTAGTGTTCTATTAAGCCTTTAGCTTGATTAGCGAGCAGGCCTGATAAAACCAGAGTTCCGCCCGGTTTAAGTAAGCGATCAAACTCTGGAGCCAGCTCTTTGAGTGGTCCGGCCAAGATATTGGCGATCAATAGGTTGACAGGCTTTGATTCAAAGTCTTTAACCAGCTTGAATTCAATGTTTTCATGGTTGCGTACAGCGTTTTGTTCGCTTGCAACAATTGCCTGGGGATCGATGTCTGTCCCCTGTACCGAACTGGCCCCTAGCTTCTGTGCAGCAAGCGCTAAAATACCGGAACCACAACCGTAGTCAATGACATCCAGGCCTGTTAATTTATGCTGGTCGAGCCATGTCAGACAAAGAGAAGTGGTAGGGTGGGTACCGGTTCCAAAAGCCATGCCTGGATCGAGCATTAAATTGACGTCTTCAGGCTGTGGAGGATCAATCCAGCTTGGAACGATCCACAAGTGATTTCCAAATTTCATGGGTTCAAACTGATCCATCCATGCGCGAACCCAATCCTTATCTTCCAATTGTTCAATTTTGAATTGCTTAGTTTCTAGTTCTGGTACAAGAGATATTAAGAGGTCAATAATTGCCTTAGTATCAACCTCAGCATCAAACAGACCAATGACCTTGGTATTGGACCAAATTGGAGTGGTGCCAAGTTCAGGTTCAAAAATAGGTTGATCTTTGGCATCTTCAAAAGTAACTGAAGCGGCATTGGCTTCCATAAAGGCATCCGAAAGTTGCTCTGCAATTGCCTCTTTCACAACGGTATTAATTTGAATCCAAGCCATCTAATTATCCTTGGGAATTTAAATAAAAAACCTCTAATGACAAAAATCATTAGAGGCCTTCTTAATTGAGAGCTAGGCTCTCTATAATTGATCAGATTAAACTAAGTGTTCAAGTCTGTGCTCTAGATAGTGAATATTCTGGCCACCCTCTGCAAAACCACCATCGTGCATGATCTCACGTTGCAGGTGAATATTGGTATCAATCCCTTGAATTACAATTTCACTTAGCGCATTACTCATTTTGATAATTGCAGTATCGCGGTCTGAACCGTGACAGATTAACTTGCCAATCATTGAATCGTAATGTGGTGGAATTGAGTAACCTGTATAGATATGTGAGTCCCAACGCACACCTAAACCGCCCGGCAAATGTAGTCTTTCGAGCTTTCCTGGTGATGGCATAAAGTTTTTTGCAGGATTTTCAGCATTAACGCGACACTCAATGGCATGGCCACGCAATTTGACATCCTCTTGTTTGATGGCAAGAGGAATGCCTCTAGCAATTTCAATTTGCGCTTTAACCAGATCAATACCGGTGACCATCTCGGTAACACAGTGTTCAACCTGCAGACGGGTATTCATCTCAATAAAGTAGAATTCACCGTTTTCATAGAGGAATTCAAAAGTACCGGCACCGCGGTAATTAATATCGATGCAGGCCTTAACGCAGGCAGAACCAATTCTTTCGCGCTGCTCTTCTGTAATACCTGGAGCCGGAGCTTCTTCAACCACTTTTTGGTGGCGGCGTTGCATAGAACAGTCACGCTCGCCCAGATGAACGGCATTACCCTGGCCATCCGATAGAACCTGAATTTCAACATGACGAGGGTTCTCGAGGAACTTCTCCATATAGACTTCTGAATTACCAAAGAAGCTACCGGCCTCGGTTTTGGTCAGCTGAATTGATTTTAACAGTGCAGCCTCTGTGTGAACCACGCGCATACCGCGTCCACCACCGCCACCAGCGGCCTTAATAATAACCGGATAGCCGATGCGCTGCGCGATCTGGAAGTTTTCTTTGTCGTTATCACCAAGCGGACCACCAGATCCCGGAACGGTTGGAACACCGGCTGCGGTCATCGCTTTGATTGCTGAAACCTTGTCCCCCATCAGGCGGATGGTTTCAGGACGGGGACCGATAAATGCAAAGCCACTCTCTTCAACACGTTCAGCAAAGTCGGCATTTTCTGATAGAAAACCATAACCAGGATGAATCGCTTCAGCATCAGTCACTTCTGCCGCAGCGATTAAAGCGGCCATATTCAGATAACTTTCAGAAGAGGCTGGAGGGCCAATACAAACGGTTTCATCAGCGAGTAAAACATGCTTTAGATCGGCATCAGCAGTAGAGTGCACCGCAACGGTTTTGATGCCGAGTTCTTTACAGGCCCGCAAAACACGTAGAGCGATTTCGCCACGATTGGCGATTAGGATCTTTTCAATCATTTTGGCCTTCCTTATTCGATTACGAACAGTGCTTGACCAAATTCAACCGGCTCGCCATTAACACCTAGGATTTGTCTAATGGTTCCCGCTTTGTCAGACTCGATTGGGTTCATTATTTTCATCGCTTCGATAATACACAATGTATCACCTTCGGCAACTTGGTCGCCAACCTGGACAAATGGACCTGCTTCTGGGGATGGTGCTGAATAGAAAGTTCCTACCATTGGAGATGTCACCTTATGACCATTTACTTCGGCTGAAGCCGCTGTTGATTCGGTAGAAGTTTCTGCTGCCGGAGCTGCAACTGGCGCGGCGGCGGGTGCCGCTGCAACGGGAGCTGGAGCCATTTGAACTGGAGCGGCTGGCGCTTGCATAATCACTGGTTCTTGGCTACGGGTAATACGAATATTGTGCTCGCCTTCTTTGATCTCAATTTCAGCAATATCAGATTGTTCAACGATTTCTATTAGTTTACGAATCGAACGAATATCCATGGTGTATCCTTATAATTATTGTTGTTATGGTGTCTAAATAAATTTCTAATTTTCTAACTTTCTAGTCTTTCAACTGCGGCTAGAAGTGCGAGTTCATATCCTTTAGTTCCAAGGCCTGCAATAACACCTTCAGCTAAGTCAGAGAAATATGAGTGTTCTCTAAAAGCTTCGCGTTGGTGAATATTTGAAATATGAATTTCAATGAAGGGTTTTTGAACTGTGGCTAATGCATCTCGAATAGCGACACTGGTATGTGTGAAAGCAGCTGGGTTGATAAGAATATAATCGGTTCCATCATTCATGGTTTCATGAATGCGTTCTATAATTTCGTGTTCGGAATTGCTTTGGTAGTCGAGCAATCTAATGTTGAACTCATCAGCAATTTCAGTAAGGTTTTGAATAATATCTTCGAGGGTTTCATAACCGTAAGTTTCAGGTTCACGTTGGCCTAACATGTTTAAGTTAGGTCCGTTAATGACCAGGATAGTCGCCATAGAACGCCTCTAAGTTGTAACTGCGATGTTAATGTTGCGATTATAACGTAACTTAAGTAATAACTCTATTGAGAAATGGATAAAAAACTAACGAATTTAGCGTTAAATGATGCGTTCTGTTTTGAAATTGAATGAAATTAGTGAAAACTCATTATTTAAACCCTAATGCCAAAAACAGCTTTTTTGGCATTAGGTAAGATATTGAAACTATTTTTTGTAGGCTTTATTGATTATATTGACAAAGTCTTCTGCATTTTTGAAGCCGATAACTCTTTGAGCCTTTTGTTCTGTACCTTGTGTATCAAAGAATAGAATAGCAGGCGGACCAATAATGCCAAACTGTTTCATTAGGGCTTTATCGATCTCATCATTTGCGGTGACATCGGCCTTAAGCAGCGTAACACCCTTTAATGCTTGGTGAACTTCCGGTTTTGTAAAGGTTAGCGCTTCCATCTCTTTACAGCTGATACACCAGTCTGCATAGAAATCAAACATGACCGGGTTACCTTTCTCTAATTCGGCTTGTAGGTCTGCGGATGATTTAATGGTTTTAAAGTTTAGCTTTTCAGATGCTAACTGGGTTGCTGATCCTCCGCCTTGGAAGGTTTTCAGTGGTTGCAGTACAGAAGTGCTGCCACCGAATAGGCCTACCAATAGCATTGAGCCGTAAATAAACAGGCTCAAGGCTAGACCTTTAACCAGTTTCATCCAGCCGGATTTTTCAGCCGTGCTTTCAAAAGCCCCCATATAGACAGCTGAGATGATGAATAACAGTGCCCAAGCTAACATGGTTGCTTCAGCAGGAATAATACGTTCTGCCATCCAGATGGCGACACCGATCAGTGCAACACCAAAGACTGCTTTAACGGCATCCATCCAGGCACCGGCTTTAGGTAGCAGTTTGCCTGCTGAAGTTCCGAGTAGAAGTAGTGGTAATCCCATTCCCATACTCATTGCAAAGAGCGCGGTACCTCCTAGAAGTGCATCACCAGTTTGACCTATGTAAATCAGGGCTCCTGCGAGAGGCGGAGCGACACAAGGGCCAACAATTAGAGCTGACAAGAAGCCCATAATAGCCACTCCAGTCAGTGTGCCGCCTTCCTGTTTATTTGATAGATTGGTCAGTTTGGACTGCAAGCTCGATGGCAGTTGTAATTCATAAAAACCGAACATAGAGAATGCGAGCAGGATAAATACCACTACAAAGCTTCCAATAATCCAAGGGTTTTGGAAGGCGGCCTGTAGATTCTCACCAAACATACCAGCAAGAACCCCGGCTAAGGTATAGGTAACGGACATGGCGAGCACGTAAACCAAAGACATAACAAATGCACGACGGGTGGTTAGCTGTTCGCCCTGTCCAACAATAATACTTGAAAGAATCGGGATCATTGGAAAGATGCATGGAGTGAATGCAAGCAGTAATCCAAAAACAAAAAATGTCAGAATTACAATAAAGACACTACTATTTTTGAGAGTGTCGGCAATTTGATCTGACTCCGATAGTGAATCTGATGAAACACTACTTTCTGCTGCTTGAGGTAGCGAAGCTTTTGCATCTGTATTAATAGTAGAAGCATCAACTTTGACTATTTTCTTTACGGGTGGGTAGCAAACTCCTGAGCTGATTGAACAACCTTGATATTCAATTTCAATTTCCGCTGATGAGGTCAGTTTACTGATAGGTAGTTGTGCACTAAATTCGCCTTGATATACTGCGGTTTTTCCAAACACAGGATCATCTGTCATAACGGCTTCAGGCAAAACTAGCTTTTGCAGTTCTGCATCACCGCTGATCACACGGGTTTTGATTTTATCTTTGTATAGGTTGTAGTCATCAGCCACAATCCAGCTTAGTTCAAGCATACCTGATTGGTTGACCTGGTAGGAGAAATTGAAGGCATCCTCGACATCTAATAGTTCCGGTTGTGAACTATCCTGTTTTAGAAACTTATCTAGAGCAGACAGAGAGCCGAACTTTGGTGAAGACTCTTGGGATGTAGAGTTTGCTGAAGCAGCTGAGCTTAGGTCTAGGGTAAACTTTTTAGTTTGCGGAGGGTAACATACGCCTAGTTTATCGGCACAACCTTGATATTTGACACTGAGTTCTGTTGTTCCTGCATTGCCGGAAAATGGAACGCTGACCTTCGCGTGTTTGCTGTAGACCTCGGTTTTACCGAACAGGACATCGTCAACCATTTTAGCTTTCGAAAACTCTGCTGTGCCGAGTTCGATATTGCTAGCTTTGATTTCTATTTTATCTTTATAGAGTTTGTAGTCATCGGCAATTTGCCACTCTATATCAATTTTATTGCCATTAACCGATGGCTGTTGTAGTTTAAAAGCTTGATCCACTTCTAATAGTTCATCGCTGGCATGTGTCAGTGAGGCAAAACTCATTAAAATTGTCAGCAGACCTAAGATGATAGTCTTCATTGATATCTTTGAAAAAGGCAGAGCCGCTTTATTAATTTGCATAGT
>DBOI01000009.1:9521-14135 GCA_002299245.1 Hydrogenovibrio sp. UBA650 | reverse complement strand
GTAAGGTTTGTTGAGTTAATTTTCTTTCCGAGATATCCTGCATGGAACCATAGGATCTGATAGGTTTTCCTTGATCGTCATAAACAGTTTTACCGTACTCTTGAACATGCTTGATGGTTCCATCAGCAAGCAGTAAACGATGCTCTACTTGGTAAAGGGTTTTATTCTCGACCGAGCTAAAAAAGGCATCTTTTACCTTTTCTCGATCCTGCGGATGCACCGCGCTTATAAATAGTTCAAAAGAAGGTGTATTTTCATTGGGTTTTAAATCTAAAATATTCCATGTCTCTTGAGACCACCATAGATGATCGGTCTCAAAATTATGATCCCAGCTGCCAATTTTTGCCACTGCCTGACTCTCTATTAGCTGCTTTCGATTAATTATCAAATCTCTGTGATCAATGCAGGATTTTATGGCGTTAACCATTTTTAGATTGATTTTCTTAAGAGCTTGCATAACAAACTTTGGCAGAGGCTCTTTTTCTTTGCTAAGAACAAAAAAGCCAAAGTTCTTCAGCTCAAAAAGATAGAAAAATGTTTCATCAACCTTCTGTTGGTAGACATCAGAATTAGCATCACTCTTATATTCATGCTCTAAGCAATTAAGCGTTTCAAGGTAAGCTTGATTTTTAGTAATAACTTTTGGCTTCGTGTAGATCAATTCACTGTCCGAAGATTCAAGTTCGTAAATTGAAATCGATGAACAATTCAATCTACTCAAAAAAACCTGAGTAGTCTCATCAAGCATTTTCTTTAAATCGTTAGAACTACCAATCGAAATTGAAATCTCGCATAGAGCCAACTGTAAAGCAGTATTATCCATTTCCAATGCGCCCTACTACAGATATCTTATTTAAAAAATCAAGAGAATCGCGGCCATTGTTGGCTATTTCACCAAAAGTTAAATCGCCAACCAATATAGGCTTAGAACGCCGGGCAACAACAGCGAGGCATTGCGCAAATTTTCCGGATTCAGGAGGGGGTTCAAACACAACTTCGGACATAATATGCTCTACTTAAATATAGCGTATACCTATTAACAACATAGTCTATGCCTAACATTATAACGCCAATAACTATAAACTTATCACTTTGAAATCCTTGTATTCCTATCTGACAACATAAGAATCATAGATCAACTTTGTTATAATGCTTGTTTGCTCTAAATTTTAGGTATCCAGGTCAATGCTTGAAGAAATTGTGATTCGCGGTGCTCGCACCCACAATCTGAAAAATATCGATGTCACGCTACCGCGCGATAAACTAATCGTAATTACCGGCCTATCCGGTTCTGGGAAGTCTTCGCTGGCATTTGATACTATCTATGCAGAAGGCCAGCGCCGCTACGTTGAATCACTTTCAGCTTATGCGCGGCAGTTTTTATCCGTTATGGAAAAACCTGATGTCGACCATATTGAAGGCCTTTCTCCTGCTATCTCTATTGAGCAAAAATCAACCTCCCACAACCCACGTTCAACAGTTGGAACTGTTACCGAAATCTACGATTATCTTCGTTTGCTATTTGCCCGTGCTGGTACTCCGTGTTGCCCGAAACGTAACTGTTCAAAATACGGCTGTAAGTTAGAAGCGCAAGAAGTCAGTCAAATGGTAGATCATACCTTGACACTTCCTGAAGGCACCAAGTGCTTATTGATTGCGCCAATGATTCGTGGCAAAAAAGGGGAACACCACGCTCTGCTGGATGAACTTCAAGCGCAGGGCTTTGTGCGCGCAAGAATTGATGGAGCAATTCGAGAACTGGATGGCACCATTGAGCTGGAGAAAAACAAGAAACATGATATCGAGGTCATAGTTGACCGCTTCAAAATTAGAGATGACATCAAGCAACGCTTAGCAGAATCTTTTGAAACGGCTTTAAGGCTTGCCGACGGTATTGCCCAGATCATGCCTATGGATGAAGACGATGATTTTGAGCTGCTATTTTCAGAAAAGTTTGCCTGCCCGCAATGCGGTTATTCTGTACCTGAGCTGGAACCTCGGATTTTCTCATTCAATAATCCACACGGTGCCTGCCCTACCTGTGACGGCCTTGGTGTCAAAGAAACATTTGACCCTAAACGCATAATCACTCACCCGGAACTCAGCTTAGCTGGCGGAGTAATTCGCGGTTGGGATCGACGCCATAAATACTACTATGACCTGTTAAAAGCGGTCGCAGATTACTACGGTTTTGACATTGAGCAACCTTGGGAAGAGCTAGAAGAAAAACACAAAAAAATAATCCTCTTTGGTTCTGGTCGAGAAAAAATTCCGCTGCCGCATGGTAAATACAGTGATACTCGAAGATTTGAAGGTGTTGTCCCAAATATGGAGCGCCGTTTCGCAGAAACCGAAAGCAAAGCCGTTAGAGATGAACTCGACAAATACCGTGTCAGCGAGCCCTGTAAAACCTGTGAAGGTACCAGGCTGAATGAAGCGGCTAGAAATGTCTTTATCAAAGATTACTCTCTACCAGGACTCACCGAGCTACCCGTAGGCGAGCTTCACCATATTTTTACTAGCCTTGAACTCGAGGGAGCCAAAGGTAAGATTGCCGCTAAAATTATTAAAGAGGTTCATGACCGACTCTCTTTCTTGGTTAATGTTGGGTTGAACTACCTTACATTGAGTCGAAGCGCTGACACTCTTTCCGGTGGTGAAGCACAACGGATTAGACTTGCCAGTCAAATTGGTGCAGGCCTAGTTGGCGTTATGTATGTGCTCGACG
Organism: Hydrogenovibrio sp. UBA650; assembly: GCA_002299245.1. GTDB lineage: Bacteria > Pseudomonadota > Gammaproteobacteria > Thiomicrospirales > Thiomicrospiraceae > Thiomicrorhabdus. The sequence goes on along the minus strand of DBOI01000009.1, from coordinate 11,407 downwards.
AACCTTCTATTGGTCTACATCAAAGAGATAATGACCGTCTGCTGGCAACACTGACTCACCTGCGTGATCTTGGTAACACCGTAATCGTTGTAGAGCATGATGAAGATGCGATTCGCTCTGCAGATTTCGTTTTGGATATTGGTCCTGGAGCAGGAATTCATGGTGGTCGAATCATGGCTCAAGGATCTCCTGAAGAAGTAACCAATAACCCTGAATCATTAACCGGGCAATTCCTAAAAGGTATCCGAAAAATTGAAATTCCGGAAAGCAGGCTTAAACCTGAAACAGGCAGATGGCTCCGAATTAAAAGTGCAAGTGGCAACAATTTAAAAAATGTTGATGTTGATATTCCCGCTGGCCTGCTAACTTGTATTACGGGAGTCTCTGGTTCGGGAAAATCTACCTTGATTAACGGCACGCTTTCCAAGCTTGCAGCTAACTATTTGAATAAAGCCCAGCACAATCCTGCCCCCTATAAAAAGGTAGAAGGCTTTGAGCACTTCGATAAATCGGTCAATATTGATCAATCAGCTATCGGCCGTACCCCGCGATCTAATCCAGCAACTTATACCGGCCTGTTTACTCCAATTCGTGAACTGCTGGCAGCAACACCTGAAGCTCGAGCTCGTGGTTACACTCCAGGACGCTTTAGTTTTAATGTCAAAGGTGGACGCTGCGAAGCCTGTCAAGGCGATGGAGTCCTAAAAGTTGAGATGCACTTCCTTCCGGATGTCTATGTACCTTGTGACGTATGTAATGGCGCACGTTATAACCGTGAAACCTTACAGGTAGAGTACAAAGGTAAAAATATTCATGAAATCTTGGAAATGACGGTTGAAGATGCTCGCGCATTCTTTGATGCAATACCAGTTATTGCGCGCAAACTTCAAACCCTACTTGATGTTGGACTTGGTTACATCAAATTAGGGCAAAGTGCGACGACTCTTTCTGGCGGTGAAGCTCAACGTGTAAAGCTTGCTAAAGAGCTTTCCAAACGTGACACAGGCAATACCTTATACATTCTTGATGAACCAACTACAGGCCTACACTTTCACGATATCGAACTACTATTAAAAGTAATTCGATACCTGCGCGATCACGGTAATACTATTGTAATTATCGAACACAATCTTGATGTGATTAAAACTGCAGACTGGATTATCGATCTTGGACCAGAAGGCGGTTCTGGTGGTGGAACTATAGTAGCTTGTGGCCCTCCTGAAGAAGTTGCTTCATGTGAAGCATCTCATACAGGACGGTATTTAAAGAAACTACTGTAAAACAATCATGCTGATCAAAATTTATTTGACCCTACTTTTTTGTTTGCTCAGCATGTTTTCCATAACATCATTTTCTAGTCAAGACTGGCAAAATCCAGAGTATATTTTTAAAGCCTTCAAAGAAATTGCTTTAAAAAATGAATACCGCCCTACCCAGCAAAAAATCTTGAAATGGACCCAACCTATCGTTTACCAGTTTAAATACCACCAAATTCCTACCAACCAGTTAATTGAAGAGCTATTCCGACACCAGTTTCAACACCTACAAAGTATTACTGGTCATCCCATAAAAAGGGATAACACAAATCCGAACCTAACCATTCATCTTACTCCGGATGAAAATTATGGCTCAGTTATCAAAAGCTATACCAATACCAGAATCAAAAACTTAAACTCTGAGAGCCATTGTATGGCAAGTATTCAAACTAGCTCTTTGGGAGAAATAACCAATGCTCAAATCGTTTTACCAGTAGACCATGTTTTTAGTAGAGGTTTATTAGTAAGCTGTGTAATTGAAGAGACGACTCAGATCATGGGCCTGCCAAATGATTCTGATTGGGTTTACCCTTCTATTGCCAATGACAGAAGTAAGATCGTTTTTTTGTC
>DBOI01000009.1:0-9106 GCA_002299245.1 Hydrogenovibrio sp. UBA650 | reverse complement strand
CAGCTTATTTTGGGCATGAGTCAAAACAATCAAATTCAACAGGCCACCGAAAGAGTTAGTCAACAAGGGCTTTACCCGCTTGTGAACTAGTAGGTACCTAATCACAGGTAGGAACTGCAATATCAGAAATAACATAACCGGCTAACATCAAACCAAAAATACCTGGCATATAGCTAGCGGTACCATTGACAACCCGCCCTCTTGCCCCGTCTATCTCTTCCATTGGCCCTGGCTGTTTAGGGGTCTCTGTTGAGAACGCAGTCATAACACCTTTTTTAATCCCCTGCTTTTTTAGGCGTTGGCGCATATTACGCGCCAATGCACAACCGTGGGTTTTGGAGATGTCTGCAAGCTCAATTTTACTTGGGTCAATGCGGCGCCCGGCTCCCATACTTGAAACAATTGGAATCCCTTTTTGACAAGCTGTGACAACCAGAGAAACTTTACAATTTAAACTATCGATTGCATCAACGACATAACTGTATTCAAAACTCAGAAGCTGATCCATGTCTTCAGGGCGTATGAATTGTTTTGAAATATTAACTTTGCAGCTCGGATTAATATCGGAAATACGTCTAGCCATGACCTCTGCCTTATTTTCCCCCTGGGTGGAATCAAGCGCGATGATCTGACGATTTTTATTAGACTCGCTGACATCATCATGGTCAATCAAGGTAAGCTCGCCGATTCCAGTTCTAGCAAGTGCTTCAGCGACAAAGCCACCTACGCCGCCAATTCCAGCAACCAACACATGGGACTTAGCTAAGCGAGTAATCCCATCCTGTTCAAAGACCAGTAAACTGCGTTCAAATAAAGGTGAAGTTAAATCCATTTTTACCTCAAAAATACTGATTGTGCACTATCTGTTGAAACCTTAGCAACCTGTTCAACGGGTATATTTTTCAGTTCTGCTATTTTAATAGCAACCTGTTCTATATCCAAAATACTTGCTGTTAATAGACCCGGTAATAATACGTTTGGAAAATCGGTTTCGAGAACAAAATGTGAGAGATCAAAATTAGCAACCATCTCATGATAACGCCTGGCATTCTCTCTACAAAAAATAGCATTGATACCGATTTTATAACCTAGATCCAAATACTTTGTAACCACTTCTTTACTGGCACCTAAGCCATGGATAACACCGCATTTACCTAAATCGTATTGACGTAGCAGGTGAAACATCTCGTTATGCGCTTTTTGGCAATGTATAGAGACTGGAAGTTGATGGTTTTTTGCCATGGATAGTTGAATTTCAAAGACCTCCTGCTGCTTAGATTTGCTTGCAATATGTTTATCAGTGTAATCTAGCCCAACCTCACCTACCGCAAACACATTGGCGCCTGATAGAAGACCATTTAAATATTCTATCGATTCTTGGTCAATATCATTAACGAACCATGGATGAATACCAAGTGCAGGTAAAATTTGATTATATTTGCTATAAATATCTAATGCCTGTTGCCACTCAAATGGTTGAGTAGTCACATTGAGACAGTAGTAATCTGGATATTGATCTAAATCGTTGAGATGGGCGTGGCTATCAAAAAGAGGTTCCATATTCGAATTATATTAAATTCAGGACATAAAAAAACCGGTCCAAGACCGGTTTTTCTAACTGAGTAAATAATTACTCAGCTTCTGCTTCGTCTGCAGCTTCGATGATCGGACGATCAACAAGCTCAACGATTGCCATTGGTGCATTATCACCTGGGCGGAAGCCGTTCTTAAGGATACGGATGTAACCACCTGGGCGAGCTTGGTAACGAGGACCTAGCTCATCAAATAATTTACCAACTGCTGCTTTGTCGCCTAGACGAGAAAATGCAGTACGGCGATTGTGTACACTGTCGTTTTTAGCCAATGTAATTAGAGGCTCCGCTACACCGCGAAGTTCTTTTGCTTTAGCTACCGTAGTACGAATCACTTCATGTTCGATAAGTGAAGCAGACATGTTTTTAAACATTGCCTTACGGTGCGAGCTATTACGATTTAACTTACGACCTGTTTTACCATGACGCATGATAGCTTCCTTATATTATGCTGACTCTTTACTAACCAAACTTGATGGCGGCCAGTTTTCTAACTTAGTACCCAAGCTCAAACCACGTTGCGCAAGAACATCTTTGATCTCCTGCAGTGATTTTTTACCAAGGTTTGGTGTTTTCAGTAGGTGAGGCTCAGAGCGCTGTACCAAATCACCAATGTAGTAAATTTGCTCTGCTTTCAGGCAGTTTGCTGAACGTACAGTCAGTTCAAGATCATCTACCGGCTGCAAGAAGATTGGATCGAACTCGTTCTCTTCTTCTTCAGGAGCAGCAACTTCACGATGCTTAAGATCAACAAAAGCATTAAGCTGTAGGTGAAGAACTGTTGCAGCTTGCTTGATTGCATCTTCTGGATCTAAAGTTCCATCAGTCACAACATCAAGAATCAACTTATCTAAATCAGTACGTTGTTCAACACGTGCATTTTGAACTTCATAGCTCACAGTGTGCACAGGGCTGAAACTAGCATCTAAACGCAGAACACCAATATTCGAATCATTGCTGGTTTGTGCAGCACGATAACCCATTCCTCTTTCCACTTTTAGAGTCATGTTTAGTTCAGAACCTTCTGAAACATGAGCAATAACGTGGTCAGGGTTGGCAATTTCTGTATCGTGATTTAACGCGATATCAGAAGCGCGAACAACAGCAGGCCCTTTCTTATTTAGGGTAAGCTCTGCATCTTCAGCGGCGTTTAGTTTTACAGCAACTTCTTTAAGGTTTAAAAGAATTTCTAAAACGTCTTCCCTTACACCTTCAATTGAAGAGTATTCGTGTAGAACACCATCAATTTTAACTTCAGAGATTGCTGCGCCTGGCATTGATGCCAACAAAATACGGCGTAACGCATTACCTAAAGTGTGACCAAAGCCACGTTCTAAAGGCTCTAGAGTTACACGGCTGTGAAAGTCAGACTTTCTGTCAATATCAACCATGCGTGGTGTTAGCAACTGTTCTAACATCTCTTGCATTTGAAGTTGTCTCCTTATTAAAAAAGATTACTTAGAGTAAAGCTCTACAATTAGGTTTTCTGAAATATCTGCCGATAGATCTGAACGATCAGGAACATTTTTAAATGTACCTTCAAAAGCAGATTTGTTAACTTCAACCCAACTAACAGTTCCTGCCTGTGCATTAAGTTCTAGTGCACTTGCAATACGAGTCTGATTACGAGACTTCTCTCTAACAGAAACAACATCACCTACATTAATTTCGTAGGATGGAATGTTTACTGACTGGCCGTTTACCATAATTGCTTTATGAGAAACCAGTTGACGCGCTTCAGAACGAGTTGAAGCGAACCCCATACGATAAACAACGTTATCTAGACGGCTCTCAAGAATTTGCAGTAGATTCACACCAGTTGAACCTTTACGACGATCCGCTTCTTTATAGTAAAGACGGAACTTTTTCTCTAGTACGCCGTACATACGACGAACTTTTTGTTTTTCACGAAGCTGTAAGCCATATTCGGTTACACGCTTACGACCTGCACCGTGCTGACCAGGTAGTTGATCAATCTTACACTTAGATTCGATGCTGCGAACACCGCTCTTTAAGAATAGATCTGTACCTTCACGACGAGCAAGTTTACATTTTGGACCAATATATCTAGCCATGTTAACCTCAAATATTAAACGCGACGTTTCTTAGGTGGACGGCAACCATTGTGAGGAATTGGAGTTACATCAGAGATAGATGTAATCTTGAATCCTGCACTATGTAAACCACGAACTGCAGAATCACGGCCAGGACCAGGTCCCTTAACCATTACTTCCATGTTCTTAACACCATAGTCGTGAGCCATCTGACCAGCTCTCTCTGCAGCAACCTGTGCAGCGAACGGAGTACTCTTACGAGAACCACGGAAACCGCTTCCACCTGAAGTTGCCCAGCACAGTGCGTTACCTTGACGGTCTGTGATAGTTACAATTGTGTTGTTAAAACTAGCGTGAACGTGTGCAACTGCATCCGTTACCACCTGTTTTGATTTCTTTTTAACACGTGTATTTGCTTTTGCCATATCTAAATCTCGCAATTATGCATTATCGTTTAATAGGTCTTACAGGACCTTTACGAGTACGTGCATTAGTTTTGGTACGTTGTCCACGCAATGGCAGACTACGACGGTGACGAATACCACGATAGCACCCCATATCCATCAAACGCTTGATGTTCATAGACACTTCACGGCGAAGATCACCTTCAATTTTGTACTTTGTCACTTCTGAACGAAGCTTTTCTAACTGATCTTCAGTTAGCTCTCGAACCTTCGTGGCTGGATCGATTTTTGAATCTGCACAAATTTTCTGCGCAGTTGTCGAACCAACACCGTAGATTGAAGTCAATCCAATAACAATGTGCTTGTTTACTGGAATGTTTACGCCGGCAATACGAGCCATTTTGCGCTCCCTATTAATTCCATCTACTGAAAAACGCGCAATTATACACGTTTTACATTTCAAATACTAGATATAAATCAGGTAGATTTATTTGCCCTTGAGTTTTGCCTTCTTCATCATGCTTTCATATTGCTGAGATTGCATTTGAGCTTGGACGGCCGTCATGAAATCCATGACCACGATCACGATGATCAGTAGTGAAGTTCCACCAAAATAAAATGGAACATTCCAATATAAAATCAGGAATTCAGGTAGTAAACAAACCGCAGTGATGTAAATCGCACCAGCTAGAGTTAGACGACCCATAATGCTGTCGATGTGTCTTGCTGTTTGCGCACCCGGACGAATACCTGGCAAGTAGGCACCTGATTTTCTAAGATTATCTGCTGTATCTTTTGGATTGAAAACAATCGCTGTATAGAAGAAACAGAAAAAGATAATCGCTAATGCATAAAAGAGAATATACAGTGGCTGACCTGGTGACATTGTCGTAGCAATGTCCTTCAACCATCCTAGACCTTCGGCAGAACCAAACCAACCCCCTAGTGAAGCCGGGAAAAGGATAATGCTCGAAGCAAAGATGGGAGGAATCACTCCAGCCATATTAAGTTTAAGTGGTAGATGTGACTCTTGACCACCATATAACTTACGACCACGCATCTTTTGTGCATAGTGAACAGGAATACGACGTTGCCCGCGTTCAACGAAGACAACAAATGCAATTACTGCTGCAACCAGTGCCAATAAAATAAACACTGTGATGGCGTGCATCGCACCCGTATTAACTTGTTCGAAAGTACCACCCAATGCTGAAGGCAAACCTGCCACGATACCGGCAAAGATAATCAAAGAGATACCATTACCAATTCCGCGTTCAGTAATCTGCTCACCCAACCACATCAGGAAGACAGTACCAGTTACTAGTGTAATTACTGCCGTGATCTTAAACATCAGACCCGGATCAATAACTACGGACATACCATTAACATTCTGTGACTCCAGTGCAATCGCCACACCTAAACCTTGGAAGGTCGCAAGCACAACAGTACCGTAACGAGTGTACTGAGTGATTTTACGACGCCCCTGCTCGCCTTCTTTCTTAAGCTGTTCCAACGTTGGTGAAACCACCGTTAATAACTGCATAATGATGGAAGCCGAGATATAAGGCATGATACCAAGGGCAAAGATCGATAAACGCTCAAGGGCACCCCCTGAGAACATGTTAAACATGTCCAGGATGGTGCCCTTTTGCTGTTCGAACATTGCCGCTAAGGCGACTGGATCAATTGACGGTACTGGAATATGAGTACCTAATCGATATACGATAATGGCACCCAAAACAAAAAAGATTTTGCTTCGCAGATCCGCCATACTTGATGCAATAGAACTGTTCATAATATTAAGCTTCTACAGATCCACCTGCAGCTTCAATTGCTGCTTTGGCACCAGCTGTAGCTTTGATACCTTGAATCTTAACTGCCTTAGTGATTTCACCAGAGTTAATCACTTTAACAGTTGTGTATTTTTCACCGATGATATCAGCTGCTTTTAACGCTGCAATATCGATAATATCTGCATCAACTTTTGCTAATACATCTAGGCGAATTTCAGTTGTGTAAGCGGCTTTTCGAGAAGTAAAACCAATTTTTGGTAGTCTTCTCTGCAGTGGCATCTGACCACCTTCGAAACCTACTTTTGGCTTACCGCCTGAACGAGACTTAAGACCCTTGTGACCACGGCCACCCATCTTACCCCATCCAGAACCTTGACCACGACCTACACGCTTTCTTGAAGATTTAGAACCTTCTGCTGGGCTTAGAGTATTTAATTGCATCTTATGCTTCCTCTACCTTAAGCAAATAGGAAACTTTATTGATCATTCCACGATTTTCAGGAGTATCAATAACGTTTACTGTTTGGTGCATCTTTCTTAGACCAAGACCAGATACACACGCTTTGTGATTTGGTAAACGACCAATAGTGCTCTTTACCAATGTCACTTTAAGAGTTTTGTTATCTGACATCTTACTCACCTAAAATTTGATCAACTGTTTTACCACGCTTAGCTGCAATATAATCAGGACTAGACATACCTGTTAGTGCATTAACCGTAGAACGAACAACGTTAACTGGGCGTGTTGTACCAACACACTTAGAAAGTACGTCTTTAACACCTGCCGCTTCTAGAACAGCACGCATAGCACCACCAGCGATAACACCGGTACCTTCAGAAGCAGGCAGCATAACAATGTTAGCTGCACCTTGCTTGAAGTTGATAGGGTACTGGATAGTACCGTTATCCAGGTGAACGTCTTTCATATTACGACGCGCTTTTTCCATTGCTTTTTTGATCGCTACTGGTACTTCGTTAGCTTTACCGCTACCGTAACCAACTTTACCTTCACCATCACCAACTACTGCTAGTGCTGAGAAACCAAATACACGACCACCTTTTACAACTTTTGCAACACGGCGTACGTTTACCAATTTTTCAATTAAACCATCTTGTCCGTCTTGTAATTCATGTGAAGACATACTTAATCCTTCTATTAAAATTCAAGACCGTTTTCACGGGCTGATTCTGCTAATTGTTGGACACGACCGTGGTATTTAAAACCTGAACGATCGAAAGCAACCGCAGTAATCCCAGCAGCTTTTGCTTTTTCGGCAATTACCTTACCAACGATAGCTGCAGCATCTTTGTTACCCGTGTTACTAATTTCTTTTTTAACGTCCGCTTGTACAGTAGAGCTTGAAGCGATAACTTCTGAACCAGTTGCTGAGATTAGCTGAGCATAGATGTGCTGAGATGTACGGTGTACACACAGACGAGGCATTTTTTGCTCATTAATTTTTGCACGAGTTCTCTTAGCTCTACGAAGACGGGCTGTTTTCTTATCCATATCGATTCCGCCCTATTTCTTCTTAGCTTCTTTACGTAAAATGCGCTCATCAGCGTACTTAACACCCTTACCTTTATAAGGCTCTGGTGGACGATACGCGCGAATTTCTGCAGCAACTTGACCAACAAGCTGCTTATCAGCGCCTTTTACAACGATTTCAGTGTTAGATGGAGTTTCCACAGTAATACCTTCCGGAAGCTCATGCGCAACTGGGTGAGAAAAACCTAAAGTAAGGTCTACTTTCTTACCAGCAGCTTTAGCACGGTAACCAACACCAACTAATTCTAGCTTTTTCTCAAAACCGTCAGTAACACCAACAACCATGTTGTTAATGATTGCACGCACTGTACCAGCGTGTGCCCAACCGTTTTCAGCACCTTCTACAGGAGCACAAGTAACTACGCCAGCGTCATTCTTAACTTCAACACAAGAGTTAAACTCTTTAGTTAGTGAAGCTTTAGCGCCTTTAACAGTTACTGAAGAACCATTGATTGATACTTCAACACCTGCAGGTAGGCTAACTGGAGCCTTTGCAATTCTAGACATAATTGATTCCTTATGCTACGTAGCAAACAACTTCACCACCGATACCAGCTTGGCGAGCATCGCGGTCAGTCATAATACCTTTTGATGTTGAAATTACAGCGATCCCAAGACCACCAATTACTTTTGGCAACTCATCTTTGTTCTTGTAAACACGAAGACCTGGACGGCTAACACGCTTAATCATATCGATTACCGGCTTACCATCAAAATATTTAAGGTCTACTGACAATTCAGACTTACCACTGTTCTCATTAATGCTGTATGCAGAGATATAACCTTCAGACTCAAGTACTTTCGCAACGGCTACTTTTACTTTTGAAGAAGGAATAACAACGTTCGCGTGACCAGCCATTTGACCGTTACGGATGCGTGTTAGCATATCAGCGATTGGATCAGACATACTCATAGATATTTATCCTTACCAACTTGCTTTTCTTAAACCAGGAACATCACCGTTCATTGCTAACTGACGTAGCATGTTACGTGACAACCCAAACTTTCTATAAACGCCGTGTGGACGACCTGTCAAACGACAACGATTCTGTTGACGTACTGGAGATGCATTACGTGGTAGCTTGTTCAGCTTATCCACTGCTTCCATACGCTCACCGAACTCGATCGACTCATCAGCGATGATCGCTTTAAGCTCTGCACGCTTAGCAGCATATTTTGCCACTGTCTTTGCACGCTTAATTTCGCGTTGTTTCATTGATTGCTTAGCCATTAGAAACCTCTATTTCTTAAACGGAAAGTTAAAGGCTTCTAAAAGAGCTTTCGCTTCATCGTTAGTTTGCGCAGTAGTAGCGAAGTTGATATCCATACCGCGGATCTTGTCAACTTTTTCAAACTCGATTTCAGGGAAGATAATTTGCTCTTTAAGGCCTAGGTTGTAGTTTCCACGACCATCAAACGCTTTCGGGTTTACACCACGGAAGTCACGTACTCGAGGTAGCGCGATATTGATTAGACGATCCAGGAACTCATACATTCTTTCGCCACGTAGAGTTACTTTACAGCCTAAAGGATAACCATCGCGGACCTTAAAGCTAGCAACTGACTTACGCGCTAGAGTCTTAACTACTTTCTGACCGGTAATTGCTTCCATGTCAGCTACAGCGTTATCTAAAACTTTTTTATCACCAATTGCTTCACCTACACCCATGTTGATTGTAATCTTAGTCAACTTAGGGGCTTGCATTGATGATTT
>DBOI01000065.1 GCA_002299245.1 Hydrogenovibrio sp. UBA650 | reverse complement strand
CTCGATCAGGGGAAGAGCCTAATTTTAAAAACTTAAAATCTAACTCACCATTATCATCCAAGGTGAAACGGACTTTTTCGCTAACCCTGCCAGATTCCTGGGTACCTGAACAGGTCCAGGCAATCGCCCAATCATAACTGTAATCACAACGGTATAGGTTATCCTTTAGGCATTCAACAGCATCTATTTGGATATTTCCGGAGTAATTAGCGGCCTGACTGATGTGCGAAAGTTCCTGGACAAAATCATCACTATAATTCTCAACCACAGAGTTAAGTTTTGTTTTTAACAGGCCTGCTAATTCTGTACCATTTGATATTTCAATATTAGCTAATTCAGATAATATTAACTTCAAGTTCAAACCCCAAATTAAAAATGTTTACTTACCAAAATATCTTGTTCACCTTCAGACTTGGCAATGATCACCGCACCAACAGAATCACTGAAAATATTAACCGTGGTACGCATCATATCCAGCAATCTATCAACTACCAATAACAGACCAATCGCTTCAGCAGGCAAGCCGACAGCAACCAGAATAATGCTGATCGCCACCAAGCTGGCTGAAGGGATCCCGGCAACACCAATTGAGGTTGTCAAAGCAATCACAACAATCAATACTTGGGTTGCAAAGTCCAGCTCGACACCAAATAGCTGGGCTATAAAAATAGCAGCGACGCATTCATAGAGCGCGGTTCCATCCATATTTACGGTGGCACCTAAGGGTAATACAAAACTACTCACTCGGTTGGATACGCCTGCTCGGTGCTCCAATGATCTTAAGGTGACAGGTAAGGTTGAAGAAGACGAACTGGTTGAAAAGGCTGTTAATAGCGCCGGAGCCATCGCCTGGTAATGTAACCAGGGGTTCTTGACCCCACCAACAAAACGAAGAATTAAAGGCATCACCACCAACAAATGGATCGCCAGTGCAGCAGTAACCGTGACAAAGAACAATGCGAGGTTGCCAAACTGGTCAAAACCGGTCTTGGCCACAGATGCGGCAACTAGACCAAAAACGCCAAGTGGAGCAAATTTCATGATCACCTCTGTGATCATCATCATCACATCAAAAACGCCCTGCCAGAAATTATCCATGGTCTGTTTGATATCACCCTTAAGTTTTGTCATAAAAAAGCCAAACAACAAACTAAAGAAGATCAGGCCAAGCATCTGTCCAGAAGCAGCTGCATCGACAATATTAGTTGGAATCATACGCAGGAATACATCAACCACGTCACCGGCAGACTTGCCCTCAACCGCTTGAGAGACTTTTTCATTGGCTTCAATCACTGGTGCAGGCGCATCGGAAACACCGGGCTGAATAACATTTACCAACACCAGACCAATCATAATCGCTATAAAACTGGTCGCGACATAGTAAAGTAAAGTTTTACCACCAAGACGGCCAAAGCCCCCCTGACTACCAACATTGGCAATACCGGTAATAATGGCTGAAACGACAAGTGGAACCACAATCATCTTCAGCGCATTTAAGAACAGGGTTCCAATAAAGGTATAGATAGCCAGCCAATGGATGCCCATAATCGTACCTTCAGTACCGGTTATAGACCCCATCACAACGGCAAAAGCCAGTGCAATCAATATTTGCCAATGTAGCGCTAGTTTCATTGTTATTCCTTTTATTGTTATCTGGAGAGGGAGTACAGGTTCATTATCGTAACAAAAAAAAAGCGCTTAAAGATAAGCGCTTTTTCTATTAGTCTCTAGTTGGGCTACAGGTCTGGGCATTGGTGCCAAGCCATAAATGAACCCAGATTATGGACTTCATCAAAGTCTTGTGAAAGCAAAATTTGCATAGCCATATGAGAACGCTGTCCCGAACGACAAAAAACAATAACTGGAATATCCTTGTCCAGCATGCTCTCACCTACTCTATCTATATCCTGTAGAGGGATATTTACGGCACCTGGTAGCTTACTCATAGCAAACTCTTCTGGGGTTCTTACATCGACCAATTGTGCGTTTTTTTCTTTAATCAAGCGTTTCGCATCATCGCAAGGAATAAACATTATTACATAGGCTCCTTTTATTTTTGCGCCGTACTATACATTATATAGCCTTGCTTGGTGACGAAATCAGTAGCTGATTTTGTTAATAACAACCCAAAGAAATCTTATTTATGCGCAAGGCCTTGTAAAATCATATTAGTCTCTATGAGGCTAGCAATGAGTGTCCAACTAATATAAGTAACGCAGCATAAATTGCAGCTAAAACATCATCGAGCATAATGCCGAATCCGCCGTGAACTTTTTGATCAATCTGTTTGATAGGCCAGGGTTTCCAGATATCAAACAGCCTAAAGGCAATAAATGCTGCCAACCAGTACTCCCAGCTTTGAACCGGCAATAGCAGAACCACCAGCCAGATGCCAACAAACTCATCCCAGACAATTCCACCGTGATCGTGAACCTGCATATATTCAGATGATTTACCACAAATGGAACTACCAAAGAAAAGTCCAAAGATAACCAGCAGCCAAGCAGACAGTTCAGACCAGTAGATAACCGGAATAAACAAAATCAAACCCAACAAACTTCCAACCGTACCTGGCGCCTTAGGAGATAGCCCAGAACCCAGGCCAAAGCCAAGCATTAAAAACGGATGTTGAATAAGTTCCTTAAACTCTGGAATACGAGGTTTATTGTCAGACATATTCAGTTCCAAAAACAAAAACAGCGTTACCAGAACGCTGTTTTATTTTGCTTAACCACGCTTTTTAGCCGAGGTTTTCAGTCTCAGTGCATTGAGCTTAATAAAGCCTTCCGCATCTTTGTGGTCATAGGCACCGCCATCATCTTCGAAAGTAGCGATATCTTCGTCAAACAAACTGTACTCAGAGGTACGCCCTACAACCACAACATTACCCTTATATAACTTTAGACGTACATCACCAGTTACAAATTCCTGTGACTTATCGATCATGGCCTGTAACATTTCACGTTCTGGTGCAAACCAGAAACCGTTATAGATCATCTCCGCATACTTAGGCATCAACTCATCTTTTAAGTGTGCGGCATTGCGGTCTAGAGTAATTGATTCCATTGCACGATGCGCTTTCAGCATAATTGTTCCAGCAGGCGTTTCATAACAACCGCGCGCCTTCATACCAACAAAACGGTTTTCAACCAGGTCATCACGACCAATACCGTTTTCACCGCCAACTTTATTCAAGTATTCCATCACTGTCGCTGGAGACATAGCTTCACCATTGATTGCAGTGATATCACCTCTTTCAAAAGAGATATCTAGGTAAGTTGGATTGTCTGGTGCCTGTTCTGGCGAAACTGTCCACAGCCACATATCTTCTTCGGGTTCATTTGCCGGGTCTTCAATAATGCCACCTTCATAAGAGATGTGGAGCAAGTTAGCATCCATTGAATATGGTGATTTTTTACCTTTCTTCTTCTCAATTGCAATACCGTGTTCTTCAGCATATGCCATCAATTTTTCACGAGACATCAGATCCCACTCGCGCCAAGGGGCGATAACCTGAACGTCTGGCATTAGCGCATAGGCATTCAATTCAAAACGCACCTGGTCATTTCCTTTACCGGTCGCACCATGAGAAATCGCATCAGCTCCGGTCTCTTGAGCAATCTCAACTAGACGCTTTGAAATAAGCGGACGAGCAATCGAAGTTCCAAGACGGTATTCACCTTCGTAAATTGCATTGGCGCGCATCATCGGGAATACAAAGTCACGTGCAAACTCTTCACGCAAATCTTCAATATAGATCTCTTTAATACCCATCGCTTGCGCCTTTGCGCGAGCCGGTTCAATCTCTTCGCCCTGACCAATATCAGCAGTAAAAGTCACAACTTCACACTGATACTCTTCCTGCAACCACTTGGCAATGATAGAAGTATCCAAACCACCTGAATACGCTAGAACAACCTTTTTAATGTCAGACACAACAAAACCCTTTTACGACAATTTTTAAACCGGAAAATTATACATGATTCCTTTTATAACTTACAGTTACAAAGCAAATTCAAACTCTATTCTTTGTTTTAACCTTTTATTAAAACAACAGGTCATTGATATATCTGATTTAGCAATCTGTCCAAATTTGGTTCTGCTGGACTTTTTAGCTCCCAAACCATACAATTCTAACGCTAATCATTATCATTTGTTTTAATTTTACTTTTATTATCTAATTATGAATTCAGCTCCCTTTACATCTTTTCGAGGTCTTGTCGGCCTTGTTGTTATTGCCACGGCCACCTTGATTCCTCAAAAAGTTGGGGCACAGCAGCCTACTAAACAAAACAAACTTAATACTCTGCCCGCTGACGATCACACCCTGATGCGTTTAATGAAGATATATTCACCACCAATTTTGAACGGCGGTGAGCAGATGCGTTTCCCAAAACTCAAACAACACCTAACTGGTAAAAAAGTTGTTTTAGTAGGAGAAATCCACAATCAGTTTGAACAACATGTCGTTCAGCTTGGCATTCTTAAAAACCTGCATGAGCAGAATTCTAAGCTTGGAATTGGAGTTGAGTGGATAGAATCACAATATCAACCCATTGTGGATCAATATTTAAAAGGCGAGATTAGTGAACAAGACTTGATCATAAAAACTCAGTTTAATGAACGCTGGGGTTACGACTACCGTATGTTTAGACCGATTCTATCTTTTGCTAAGCAACGCGGTATTCCTGTTTTTGCTCTAAATGCACCAAGAGAGGTAACCAAAAAGATATCTAAACATGGAATGCAAAGTTTAACTGCAGAAGAAAAAAGCTTAATTGCCCCAACTATCCACAAAGGTAGCGAAGAAAACCTGATGATGCTGGAAGAACATTTCAGCCTTTATGTAACCGATGTTAACAAAATTGAGCGGATGGTTCAGGTGAACCGAGTTTGGGATGCAACCATGAGCTTCAATACTCTTCAGGCTCTAGAAACCCCTGACATTGAGCAGATGATTGTATTTACCGGTATTAACCACATTATAAATGATACCGGTATAGTCAGTGATCTAACCCGCAGCTTGAGACGGGATCAGGTTAGTACCATTTCGATTCAGACTAAAGACAATTTAGATCATGAGATTACCGACTATATTGTGGTATCTCCCCTACTCTATGTAGCAGGCCTGTCAAATTAAACTTCAATCTTCAAAATTCAAAAACTAAAAAGCCCCAATCATGGGGCTTTTTAATTACTAGCTATTTAATTTTCTACGACTTTTTCAGTGTCAGCACAAAATTAACTGCAGCTTTATCAGCGATTTGAATGTTATTACAGACTTTTCGCAACGCCTCCAAATGATCAACCGGTACACCAAATTTCCGCGCATCAATAATTGTTGGAGACATCGAAGTCACCGCCAAGCCTCCATTTGCCAGCGGGGCAACCAGAACATCCAGGTTGATTTCTGCAGTATGATCAAACCACTCTATAACTGCTGGAACCTTAGTTCTTTGAGGCGTCTCAGCTTTTAATAGTGCTGGATCGATTTCTGCACTAACAACGGCGGTGGCAAAAAACTCGGTTTGAAAAAACATCTCCACCAAACGATTATCTCGAACATCATTATTTGAATAGACACTGCCTATATCAATTGTAAATTCAGCTTCGCCGCTTTCAGAAACTGAACCCGAAACCTTTTTAAATTCTGCGGGCTCAATAACATACTGAACTTTGGTAACAGAGAAATTGACGTTGGAATTAGTCTCGTCAACTTCAAACCCAGCTGATAGCGCAGTTAGTGGAAGTAGAATTAATGCTAAACCAAGCTGAAAGCTTTTAATCTTAAACCTAAAAGTACTCATGGATTTCTCCTGAAAATTTGTTAAACCAACAATATTCCACCTGTTTAATGACGCCAAGTAACCAAGTGTTTTAGTCAACTATACAGAACAAGCAGTTGGAAACAATATGTAAATACCCAAAAATTATTTACTCTTTGATTATCTTTTTTAATCATGAGACAAATGCCAAAACCGGTCCTTTTTTGACTGCACCAAAAGCAACAGTTTTGCCACTCTTTTTAGTGCTTTTTGGCCCACTAAATGTGGGTAATTTGTGGATAACTAAAAACAATAACTTACCGGGATATATTTAGACAACTTGTCTAAATAGTACGCTTACTTATTGACATCAATACATTATTAAAACACTTTATATTGTGTAAAAAAAAATAAAAACACTATATCTTGTAGAGAGATAAATATTTTATTACAATGGCTTGCAACCCAAAAACATAGTCACAAATACTGAGGTCTGCTGACAATTTGTTTTTTCATTCTGCCAATGCGATTTTTTGTTCAGCTAGGCATGATGAACATCACATAATCGTTCTATTTTGCTATAGCGAAGCTGACGAAAAGAGTTACCCAGGCCTAAGTAAAAAAACAAATAGTCAATTAGACCTAAGGTTTGGTTATTATGCATATTACTCATGTCGTAAAGCGTGACGGCACGCTGAAGCCATTTAAAGAAGAGAAAATCACCAGCGCAATTTGCAAGGCCATGACTGCTGTCGACAGCGGTTCTCGCGAAGATGCTGAAGCCATTACTCATGACGTTTTGAAAACTCTTGAGCTGATGAAACAAACAGATACTCGTTATGTTCCTTCAATTGAAGGGATACAGAACATTGTTGAAGAGAAGTTGATGTCTTCGGACTTCCATACAGTAGCCAAAGCCTACATTCTCTATCGTGACCGCCAGTCTGAAAAACGTAAAAGCAATATCTTTGAAAGGCGCATCAATCTAAAACCCTACGACTATCCAGATTTACTCGAGTATGTTGATGCTATTCGCCACTCATACTGGATTCATACCGAATTCAACTTTACAAGTGACATTCAGGACTTCAAGGCCTTGTTGAGTGAGCCTGAGCGCGAAGCTATCAAACGCACAATGCTGGCAATATCTCAAATTGAAGTCGCCGTTAAGACCTTTTGGGGCAACATTTACCAAAAAATGCCAAAACCTGAAATCGGTTCAATTGGTGCGACTTTCGCAGAATCTGAAGTTCGTCACCACGACGCCTACTCTCACCTTCTAGAAATTTTAGGTCTAAACGAAGAGTTCAAAAACCTAAAAGACAATCCGGTAATTATGAACCGTGTTCGCTACCTAGAATCATCATTAAAAAATGCTTCAAGTGATGAAAATCGTGATTACGCAGAATCAATACTACTGTTTGCCCTGTTTATTGAGCACGTATCTTTGTTCTCGCAATTCTTGATTATTATGTCTTTCAACAAACACAAAAATGCTTTGAAAGGTATTTCAAATGTTGTTGAAGCCACTTCAAAAGAAGAGCAAATCCACGGTAATTTTGGAATCGACCTAATCAAGATCATTAAAGAAGAAAACCCAGAGTGGTTTGATGAGAGTTTGGTACAGCATATTCAAACTGCCTGCCGCAGTGCTTATAAAGCCGAAGCTGCGATTGTTGACTGGATTTTTGAAGAGGGTGAACTTGACTTCGTACCGGCAAACCAAGTTAAAGAGTTCATTAAAAACCGTTTTAACAACTCGTTACAAAGCATTGAAATTGATCCTGTTTTTGAGATTAACGATGCCCTTGTAGAAGAAACTGAATGGTTTGATGATGAAATCATTGGTACCAAACATGGCGACTTCTTTGTAAAACGCTCAATTAACTATAACAAACGTAGTCAGAGTGTTACTGCAGACGATTTATTCTAAATAATCAACGTTATTTCACGTCACATAGGTCAACGCTGTTGTTGACCGCTTTTTTTGACATTTAAAACTGACTCGAAACGGGACAAACAATGAAATGGTTAACTGAAAACAGCCGTAAATTTTTATCTGGTGGTTACTTAGCTGAAGGCCAAAGTGCTGAAGATCGAATACGTCAAATCGCTGATCGCGCAGAAGAGATCCTTGGTATTGATGGTTATTCCGACAAATTCTATGGTTATATGGAAGAAGGGTTTTATTCCTTAGCTTCCCCTGTCTGGTCAAACTTCGGTCAAGAACGTGGCCTGCCAATTAGCTGTTATGGTTCGAGCATTGAAGATGACATTGGTGACATTCTGTTTACCGAAGCCGAAGTGGGCATGATGTCAAAACTCGGTGGTGGAACTTCCGGTGCTTTCGGACATCTTCGTCACCGCGGTGCGGCAATTAAAAATAGTGGTCACTCTTCTGGAGCTGTTCACTTTATGCAGCTATTTGAAACCATGGTTGATGTTGTCAGTCAGGGCTCTGTTCGCAGAGGTCGTTTTGCACCTTACCTGCCAATCGAACATCCAGATGCAAATGAATTCCTTGATATTGGTACTGAAGGAAATTCTATCCAAGAGTTGACTCACGGCATCACGGTAACCGATGAGTGGATGCAGCAGATGATTGATGGTGATGCCAATAAACGTGCACTTTGGGCGAAAGTCATCCAGCGCCGTGGTGAAATGGGTTACCCATATATCATGTTTATTGACAACGCCAACAATAACACAGTTGATGCTTACAGAGATCACAACCTAAAAATTCGCGCCAGTAATCTCTGTACAGAAATTATGCTGCCTTCAAATGAAAAATGGTCATTTGTCTGCGTACTCTCGTCTATCAACCTACTTCACTACGATAAGTGGAAAGACACTGATGCCGTCGAAACTATGGTCTATTTCCTGGATGCAGTTATTACTGAATTCCTGGAAAAACTAGATGTTTATCGCGATTCCGATAATCACGATGATCAGTTGACCTATCTATTTATGAAGAAAGCTTATGACTTCACCAAAGCAAATCGTGCTTTGGGTCTTGGTGTTCTCGGCTGGCACTCATTATTACAGTCCAGAATGCTGCCTTGGGAAGGCCGAGAGGCTGCGAAACTGAACCTTGAGATCTTCAAGCTAATCAAGGAAAAGTCTTACCAGGCATCTGAAGAATTAGCTGAAAAACTCGGCGAACCAGAACTATTAAAAGGTTATGGTCGCCGCAACGCCACGCTAAATGCCATTGCTCCGACTACTTCATCTGCATTTATTCTTGGTCAAGTATCTCAAGGAATTGAGCCTAACTGGTCAAACTGCTATGTAAAAGATGTCGCTAAAATCAAGACCACCATCAAGAACCCTTTCCTGGAAGAGTTACTTGAAGCTAAAGGCTACAACAACAAAGAGGTTTGGCGAGATATTCGCGATATGGATGGCTCTGTTCAACATTTAGAATTCCTAACTGACGAAGAGAAGGATGTCTTTAAAACCTTCCCTGAGATTGATCAAATGAGTATAGTCGAACAGGCTGCAACCCGCCAAACATATATTGATCAGGGGCAATCACTTAACCTGATGGTTCATCCTGATACGCCTGTAAAAGAGATTAACAGCTTCTACATTACCGCTTGGAAGCTTGGTATTAAAGCTCTGTATTATCAACACAGTATGAACGCTGCGCAAAAACTCAACCAAAAAAGAAACTGTAAGGCCTGCGAAGGTTAATAGCAGCAAATGATTTGAATTCAATTCCCGCCTTTTCTTTGATACAGGCTATGCAATGTAGCCAAAAATTTAATTAACTCTGACAACTATTACCAGTGGGAACTCATGCCCCACTGGACTTTTTTAGCACCGATTAAAGCCTCTAGCATCATTTTATCTTAAATAATTCATTGAACCAGCCTTAACACATTGTATTTTTAATAAAAATAATGATAATGATTCCCGTTATTCATGTTTTTTAATATCAATTTTAGAGGATGGGGAATTAAATGAAACCAAGATTTTTAAAGAAAGCGTTGCCTCAAGTAATTGTGGCGCTGTGTTTTCCAACAGCTGTTTTAGCTGATAAAAATGCTGACCAACCTAAAAACGTTAAATTGGACTTAATTACAGTACAGGGTGAAAAAATCGGCCGTAATGCAGATGAAATAACACCAAACGTCAAAGTTATCAATCAGTATGAAGCAGAGAAGCCTCAAAACACAGGGGTTTATTCTGTCATTCGTCAAGTCTCAAACGTTACCGCTGGGGATGGCGATTTTGTACCGAATGTCAGGGGGATTAGTAGCTATGCAGATACTGGGTTAATTTTATCCGCTGGGGCAAAACCTCGTGTACCTGTATCTGTTGACGGAGTGGCTCAAACATTTCTGTCAACGTCTGCTTTCTCAAACCAAAGCCTTTGGGATATTAATTCCGTTGAAATGGCGAAAGGACCACAGCCAACCAATACTGGTCGCAACGCTTTTTCTGGTGCCTTAAGACTTTACACTAATGACCCTTCTTTTGAACACGAAGGCGCTTTTAGAATTGGATACCAGAATCAAAAAAGAAAACACACAGCGGCATTGATGGTGAATATGCCGATTCTTGAAGATCAACTCGCTTTTCGTGTCACTGGTCAACTCATTGACGGCACGCCTTTTATTAATAATAAGAAAGATTTTGGCAGCGACGAATACGATCGCAATAAAGAAAAATTAGAGCAAGTTAGAGCAAAATTGCGTTATGCCCCCAAAGCGATTGAGGGCTTGGATATCGTATTGTCCCACGAAGTCAGAAATGATGACCAACCTAGCGTTAACATTAGCGGTAAGACGGTTGCAGATAGACCAGATCCAAACGACCCAGTCGTTTATCAATGGAGTACTGCAGGAGATACACTGAACATCAACAAACAAAAGACTTCGGCTCTTAATGCCAAGTACGTCATTTCAGATAAAGTCAACCTGATCGTTCGAGCAGCAGATCGAGATGGCGAAGTTCTATGGCCGGAAGTTGTTTTTATTGGTGATATGATATTTGAAAACAACGAAACAGATTTAGAAAGCTATATTCAATTTTCTGACATGGGCATTATCAAAAAAGGTGTGGTTGGTTTTGTCAATAACAGAACTACAGACACTTTAGTCACGCCTTCTTCTAACTTTATGGGGCTTGATGGAGAAAATGAAAACAATGCGTTTTACACAGAATTAGAGTTAGGGGTAATGGATTTTGACGATGACAGCGACCTGGTTGTAATTGCTGGGGGCCGAAAAGAAACCGATAAAAGCTCGCGAACAGTTATGGCTGTGGGTAATACGCTTACCGACACAACCATAAAAGCAAACAAATTCTTGCCTAAAGCGGGTCTAAGATACAGTGCTGACAAAAACACAAACTTCGGTTATACCTATACTGAAAACTACCGTCCAGGTGGAGTCCAATCTGATTTAGGTGCCGTTTTCTTTGGAATAACCACTTTTGCTGTCACTGAATTCAAAGAAGAAAACATTTCAAACCATGAAATCTATGCGAAAACAAAATTACTCAATAACAAATTAGAGTTGAGTGGTTCTATTTTTCAATATAAATACAAAGACGCCCAGATTGTCGGTACTTCAGAAGAATCAAGTATTTACCCACTAACAGGTAATGTGCCTAATGCAACAGGACAGGGTGTTGAAGTAGATGCCAGCTATAATTTTGACAACGGGTTTTCTATTACAGCAGCACTAGGTCATTTAAAAACTGAAATTAGCGATGATTTGAATTTGCAAGTTCAAGACCCTTTTGGAGGGCCAACGCAAAACAAGGTAATCAAAAAAGGCACAAGCCTGCCTATGTCTCCAGATTTTACAGCTAGCCTAGGTGTAAATTATGCAAAAGAAAACCTTGAATTAAACGCCAGTATTCGCCATGTTGGTAAGCAGAAATACAGTTTGGATACTGACAGTACTCCAGAAGTAGATAGCTATGAAGTGATCGATATTGCTGCTGGATACACGGTACCTTTGAAATCTATAGATTTAGAAATTGATGCTTTTGTTACCAATATTACTGATAAGAGATACCTCACCTCTCGTGTAAATGCTAATGATACATTTTATGGGGAGTATGCGACTATGGGAACACCTAGAACTTTTGGTATTAGCTTAACAGCAAGGTACTAATCCTTGAAGATAATTTAGCGTTGATCTGACAGGTCCCATTTTTTATTCATAGCCCTGTCAGATCAAGTTTAGGCTATCTTCCAAACTTGTACTATCCATCTCGTACAAATCTTTCTATCTAACAGGTTTTATTTATGAGTAAACCAATCGACCTTTCCGAAGCAGTCTTCCAAACCGATTCAGCATCTGGCACGCTTGGCGGCGGTGTTCTCGGTGTGATTTGGAAAATGATCGCCAGACACAAAGGCAAAATGTGGCTTGCCATTGTTCTCGGCTGCCTCTCTTCTCTGATGCATATCCTGCCCGCAGCTGGTGCTGGGTTTGTGGTCTACTATCTGACACAGGGCGATCACACCTCAGCAATTCAATCGGCTATGGTGATGATGTTGGGTGGCTTTTTGATGGTAATTTTCTTTAGCTTATCAACCTCTGTCTCGCATATGATTGCCGCCAATGTTCAAGCTGAGCAGAGAAAAAACATTGCCGATAAACTAAAAACCGTACCGCTTGGTTTTTTTACCCGTGTCTCACCAATCGATCTGCGTAGAATTCTGATTGACGATATTGAGAAGCTTGAAGACGGTGTTGCCCACCTAATTCCAGAGATCACCGCGGCCTATTTTGGGCCATTGGTGTTATTGGTTGTGATGGCTTTTGTCGATTGGCGTCTGGCAATAGCGGCATTCTTGCCGACCATTCTCGGATTTATGGTTATGTCGGCTCTGTTTAAGAAAGGTGTTGAAATCACCAATAAGTATTACAAGGCACAGGCAAAAATCACCTCTACCATGGGCGAGGTTGTTAAAGCCATTCCAGTAGTAAAAACCTACAATAATGGTGATGCCGCTTTAAAACGCGCTAACGAATCTATCAAAGGACTAAGGACTCTAATTAACGACTGGATCGAGATCTCAGTCGTACCGGGTAATTGGTTCTTTTTACTATCAAGTTCTAATCTTATATTCGTTACGCCTTTAAGTATCTATCTTTGGGCTGAAAATGAGATTAGCCTGGCAATATTGACATTTTTCCACATAGCCGCCCTTTCTCTGGCACTATTGATCTCCGCCCTGTTTGGTGTTTCTACCAGACTGAGAGCGCAAGAGAGTCTAGTTGCACGCTGGCAAGCTTTAATGACGCATGACAGCTTGCCTGTTAGTGAAACGCCTAAGCAGCCTAAAAATGAAGACATTGTATTTGAGAATGTCGGCTTCAGTTATGATGAAAAACCTCTCCTGGAAGATATTAACTTTACTGTAAAAGCCGGAAGTTCACTGGCATTGGTTGGCCCAAGTGGTTCGGGTAAAACCACCATTGCCCGGTTACTCGCCAGATTTTGGGATGTTGGTTCAGGAAGCATCAAACTCGGTGATGTCGATATTCGTGAAATTCAACCAGCGGAGCTCACCCAACATATGTCTTTCGTTTTCCAAGAGATATTTCTGTTCTCACGTTCAATTAAAGACAATATTCTTATCGGTAAACCCGGTGCCACTGATGAAGAAGTTATAGCAGCCGCTAAAGCAGCTCGTGCACACGAATTTATCCAGCAACTGCCAGATGGTTATGAAACCGTAATTGACGGTTCATTGAGTCTGTCAGTCGGTCAAAAACAAAGACTGTCAATTGCCAGAGCCCTACTGCGAAATGCGCCGATTTTAGTGCTGGATGAGGCAACTGCCTTTACTGATCCTGAGAATGAGTATGAAGTTCAACAGGCACTATCTTCATTGTGTGTCGATAAAACCCTGATTGTTATCGCTCACCGTCTATCCACAATTCAGAATGCCGATCAGATTATCTTTATTAATAAAGGTCAAATCGCTGAGCGTGGCACTCATGCCGAGCTATTAGAAAAAAATGGCGCCTATGCCGCGCAGTGGCAAACTCATATGGCTGCTAAGACCTTCCAGTTTGACAATGCTGATAAAGCAATGGTTGATAAAGAATCTAAAGAGGAGATTATCTGATGTCTCTGAAAAATCGAGTAAACAAAGCCCTATCAAATGAACAGCTAAAGCGCTTCAATAAAAGTCTGTGGTTGTATCGCAGTCAGGGAGTGCTGATCGTCACCATGCCTCTTGTTATGCTAGCTGCTCTGTATGCAGTTAGTAATGGACACCCCTCACTTACCGTTCTAATCGCTTCAGCAATTGCCATGCTGGCAATAGTAGCGCTACGTTATTTGGTTGGTGCTCCAGGCCTGCGCACCATGTTCGATACCAGTATAAATTCAGGCTTGAATACCAGGAGTTCAGTCGTCAACCACTTAACCCAATTGCCACTTGGTAGTTTTAGTAAACTTCACAGCGGTAAGGTTGCACAGACACTTTCAGAAGACGTGATGATGCTTGAAATGTACATTTCTCACGTGCGCTCTAATAGCCAGATGGATCAGGTATACATGTTCTCACTGTTTGTTGTGGTGCTGATTCTCAATCCAGTAATGGCGCTAACTGCGCTGATTACTTTTTTAGTTGGTGCATCCATACTCAAGTATTTTCAGAAAAAGATATTGATGACAGGTTTAAGCTTTCGCTCCTCAGGCTTGGCTTTGGCATCGAAACACGTGCTCGAGTTTGCCGAAGGTATGCCAATTATTCGTGCATTTGGCGATACCGCAGAAGCAGAAAGAGATTACAACAAGTCCGTGGAGGTGTTGCGCAATGGTTTTCTAAAGGCCATCAAACGCAATGTACCTTTTGTTACCGCCTACAATGGATTTGCAATGATTTCGGTTGGTGCGGGTGTCGCAGTTGCGATAATGATGCTGCCTGAAGCTGCCAAAGTCACCGATATTCAGTTTATTGGTGCCATTGTATTTCTAACCGCAGTTTTGGTGCCAGCCCGTGGCATGGTTGGTCATATTGGCATTACAACCATAGCTGAAGTAGCAGAAAAAAATCTCAGCGAAATTGAGCAACTCAAACCGCTTACTTCAGGTTCAATATCTGAAATTCCTAATAATCCAGAGATACGCTTTGAAAACGTCAATTTTGCCTATGAAGAGCAGAATGTTCTGCACGATATTAACTTCGTTGCCAAACCCAAAAGCCTTACCGCAATTGTCGGTGGCAGCGGTGCCGGTAAAACTACCCTAATGAACCTATTGCTTCGATTCTGGGATATTAAAGAGGGTGAGATTAAACTCAATAACACCAATATCAAAGAGTTTGCAATTGATAGTTATATGAACAGAATGGCCGTAGTTTTCCAAGAGACCCAACTGTTTCAAGATAGCATCGCCAATAATATCCGTATTGGAAATCCACAGGCCTCTATGGAAGAGATAATTCACGCTGCAAAACAGGCTAGAATCCATGACCGAATTATGGAATTGAAAGATGGCTACGACACGGTTGTTGGCCAAGGAGGCTCAACCCTATCCGGTGGTGAACGCCAGCGTGTGACCATTGCCAGAGCGCTACTCAAAGATGCGGAGATTATTATCCTTGATGAGGCGACCTCTGCTCTCGACCCTGAAAATGAACATGAAGTACAAATGGCGTTTGCTGCTCTGGCAGAAAACAAAACGGTGTTTGTTATCGCCCACCGACTGTCAACAATCGTCAATGCCAATAATATTCTGGTTTTAGATAACGGCAAAATCAGCGCTCAAGGAACTCATGCCGAGTTACATGAACACTGTGAAGTTTATCAGAATTTATGGCGTAACTATCAATCTATTAGCGAGTGGAAACTATGAGTACAGACACTATCAACACAAACACAATGACTCCAGAAAGCCCTAATCTAACTGGTGTGCCAGAAACCATGTTATGGACACTGCATAATCGTGCCAGCGAAATGCTCAGAGACGATGCCATTCTCAAAGATGAAAAGGCCTATGAAATTTACCGGTCAATTGATTACGATTTTGAAGGCTCTTTTGGCAAGCCAGATTTTTCTCATGCCATGAGATCGCTGATATTTGATCAAGAGCTGAAGAAGTTTTTACAAACGCATCCGAATGGCGTCATTGTTAATTTGGGAGAGGGGCTGGAAACCCAAAGATTTCGTATAAACAGTCCAGAAGCGACATGGTTTACTGTCGATCTACCTGAATCAATTGCAATCAGGGAACGTTTTATTCAACCAGATGAGAACCATATTCACATCAGTTGTAGTGCTTTGGATACCCAATGGATCGATGCTATCCCGACTGACAGGCCTGTCTATATTACTGCTCAGGGACTATTTATGTATTTTCAAGAGCAAGAAGTAAAAGAGCTGTTTATCGAAATCAACCAACGCCTGCCGGGAGCCTGTTTGGCGTTTGACAATCTGCCTAGGTGGATGTCTAAAAAGACACTTAAAGGCTGGAAGAAAACTGAATCCTATACTACACCTCCAATGCCTTGGGGAGTCAATCGAGATGAACTCAAACCGCTGGTTGAATCTTGGATACCTGGTTTACAAGAATTTAGACCGATAAAGTTCACAGTCCCTCGAGGTATATGGCGTTATCTAATGCCAATACTTGAGGCGATTCCTGTAGTCAAGAATTTCGGCGGCGGCATTACTGCTATTCAGTTTGCTGCCTCTGAAAGACCTGACAACCCTGCAAAAACAGATATTGATTAAGACGTTATTTAAGATGTTATCGTTTCTGTTTAATTAGACTTTTAGGGAACAGTTAATGACTTTGATTTGATCCCATTGAAATTAGTCAATTAAACAGTTACGTTTTAATATAGTTAAAGGCCTAATAATCTTGTTTGCATAGCATTTTTCTACTTTTTCTGATTATCAAACAAAAGAATCGGTTTAAACCATCAACCACGCTATTAATTCATTCCTAGATAATTTAGAATCAACCATTATTTCTGATCCATAACAGGATGTGATTGTATGGCAAAATTCATGGATGTGGTGAAAGTAACACCTCAGTACCTAATTCCAAAACATACCCTTTCTGAAGCGATGCATTGGTTCATGCATGTTGAAACCCCCTGGGTAAAAAACAATATCACCAAGCTCATGATCAAGCTCTACGGCATAGATGTCAGTGAAGCCGAAAATGAAAACCTTGAAGAGTACCCACATTTCAATGCCTTTTTCACAAGAGCACTAAAAACCCATGTGCGGCCGATCGATTTTAGTTTGGATAGCTGGGTAAGCCCAGTAGATGGCTTAATCAGTCAATCCACTCATATTGAAGGCAATAATATTATTCACGCAAAATCACACCCTTACACTGTTGAGGCACTGGTTGGTGGTGATATAGGTTACGCCAAGCAGTTCCATCACGGTGAAGCTGCGGTTATCTACCTTTCTCCAAAAGATTACCACCGAATTCATATGCCGGTAGATGCAAAATTAGTTTCAATGACATACGTCCCGGGAGACCTTTTTGCTGTGAACCCAGCTACAGTTCGTATGGTAGATGGCCTGTTCGCACGTAACGAAAGACTGGTGATTCGTTTCGAAACTGACAAAGGTCCCTTCTGCCTGATTATGGTAGGAGCTATCTTTGTTGGTAGTATGGAGACGGTATGGCAAGGTAAGATTACCCCGGAATATGAGCCAACGATTCAACACTGGGATTACGAGTCTGAGGATATATCTTTCCAGAAAGGTGATGAAATCGGCCGCTTCAACATGGGTTCCACAGTTGTCTTGCTTACTCCGGAAGGTCAGCTGCCGGATCTTGGCAAAATACCTGCTGACACCCCTATTAAAATGGGACAGCTTTTGGCAAAATACCCTAATAATGAAAATCCATAATTAAATAACCATCGGATATTTCATAACTTTATAATCTGAGGATAAACTATGAAACTTATTACTGCTGTAATCAAACCATTTAAACTTGACGATGTTCGTGATGCACTTCACGAAATTGATATTCACGGTATGACAGTTACTGAAGTTAAAGGTTACGGCCGCCAAAAAGGTCACACCGAAATGTACCGTGGTGCCGAGTACGTGGTTGATTTCTTACCCAAGTTAAAACTGGAAATCGCTGTAGTTGGAGACAAAGTAGAACCTGCTGTTGAGGCAATTATAAATTCAGCACAGACAGGTAAAATTGGTGACGGTAAAATTTTTATTACCAACATTGAAGAGACTGTTCGAATTCGTACAGGTGAAACCGGAACTGAAGCACTTTAATCATTGTTTGTTCTTTATCAAACTCAAAAAGCCACTCTTGAGAGTGGCTTTTTTCTAGTAAAAAATAAGTTATTTATATGTTCTAACTAAACGAACATAACCCGGAAGCCTTTTGCTGTATTTAGCAACAAGCCCTTTATTAAATAAAACAACCCAGGCATTAAAAGAATTCGATTTACTCTGAGCATTAGTCCAGTAAACCTTCACTCTTGGTATTTGAGAAAACCTGTGCATCGATTGAAGGTGTGCTATTTCCTGGAAGACAACGACCATTATAAGATTTTCCATTTTTTTCTACATAGTGTTCTTGACTATCCACTTCAAATGCAACGCGTCCATTGCCACAACTAACAATTGAGTTCAACTCAGCAATGCTTGGTAAACGCCAATCTTTATAACCACCAAAACTGGTTTTTTTAGATACCGTCAATGCTTCTTCCCAAAGTAGTTCTCTTGCACCTCCATAACAACCATTTCCAATACTATCCATTCCTAATGTACAAGACATCTG
>DBOI01000115.1 GCA_002299245.1 Hydrogenovibrio sp. UBA650 | reverse complement strand
TGGCAAAACAGACGGCTAACCTCTTAAATATGAAGCCTGTTGAAACCGAGGTCTACCCTAAGCAGATCGCTTTTAACTGTATTCCGCAGATTGATGTGTTTATGGATAATGGCTACACCAAAGAAGAGATGAAAATGGTGTGGGAGACTAAGAAAATTATGGGTGACGAAGATATTCTTGTGAACCCAACAGCGGTACGTGTTCCGGTTTTTTATGGTCACAGTGAAGCGGTTCATATTGAAACTGAGAAAAAGATTACTGCATCAGAAGCCAAGGCTCTTTTTGAAAAGAATGAAGGTGTGGTTTTGGTTGATGAACACCTTGATGGTGGTTACCCAACGGCGGTTTCCGAAGCAGCAGATACTAACCCGGTTTATGTGGGGCGTATTCGCGAAGACATCAGTTTTGAAAACGGTCTTAATCTATGGGTTGTGGCGGATAATGTCCGCAAAGGTGCAGCGACCAACACTGTGCAGATCGCTGAAGTATTGATTAAGGACTATATCTAAACCTTGTTTAGAGCTGAGTTTCTGTTATGAAAATTGCCTTGGGCATTGAGTATCAGGGAACCCATTACTGTGGCTGGCAACGCCAAAACCACTGTGACTCGGTTCAAGCCAATGTGGAACTGGCCCTGTCTCAAATAGCTAATCATAAGATTGATATTAGCTGCGCTGGGCGCACCGATACCGGTGTTCACGGTGTAGGTCAGGTGGTGCATTTTGAGACTGACGTAGAACGACAATTAAAGGCTTGGGTGCAGGGCGCTAATACTAAATTGCCGGGTGATATTCGTATGGCTTGGGCTAAGCAAGTGCCTGATACTTTTCATGCCCGCTTTTCAGCTTTTGCTCGCCAGTATCGTTATGTGATTTTTAACAGGCCTGTAAATTCTGCTGTTCTTCACAATCGAGTTCATTGGGAACCCTTGAGATTGGATGAAGAGTCAATGCAGCGTGCAGCGCAGGCTCTGATCGGAGAGCAAGATTTTTCTGCTTTTAGGGCTTCGCAATGCCAGGCAGAGCACGGCAGGCGTGAAGTGCAGATGGTAGAAGTTTCACGCCGAGGCGATATGGTATTTATCGATATCAAAGCCAATGCCTTTGTTCATCATATGGTTCGCAATATTAGTGGGACTTTGATGATGATTGGAAAAGGCAGCAAACCTGAGAGCTGGGTTGCTGAATTGCTCGCTGGAAAGGACCGTACTTTAGCGGCGCCAACGGCTCCGGCATCGGGTCTGTATTTTGTAAATGCCTTTTATCCAGATGAGTTTGAAATACCTTGTGTAGAATTGAACGAAGTTCTTTGGCAATAGTTGGAAATAGTGACAGAAAATGCAATTACGAACACGTGTTAAAATTTGCGGCCTGACTTCGGTAGCGGATGCAAAGACTGCTGTCAATGCCGGTGCGGATGCGATTGGTTTGGTTTTTTATGAGCCGAGTCCACGTTATGTTGAGATTGCAAAGGCTAGTGAAATTGCCAGTAGTATTCCTGCTTTTGTCACTAAGGTAGCGCTGTTTGTAAATCCTAGTGTTGATTATGTCAACAAGGTGTTAGCTGAAGTTGACATTGATTTGATTCAGTTCCACGGTGACGAAAGTGCCGAGTTGTGCAAACAGTTTAACAGGCCATTTATTAAGGCTGTGAGAATGCAGTCTGATACCGATTTACAAACGATTGCTCAAGAGTTCAAAGATTCAACAGGTCTGCTTTTAGATGCTTATGTTGCTGATGTGCCCGGCGGTACAGGTGAACAGTTTAATTGGGATTGGATTCCAGGTGATCTGCCTATAAAAGTGATTTTAGCAGGTGGTTTGAATGCAGATAATGTTCAGCAAGCAATCAATACTGCAAAGCCTTGGGCTGTTGATGTCAGTGGCGGAGTAGAGCAATCAAAAGGTGTTAAGTCACCAGAAAAAATTAATGAATTTATGAAGCGAGTCCTTGAATCGTTATGAGTGCACGGTTAAAGGGCTTGATACGAGTAATGAGAGCAAATAAATGACAATAGATTTTTCACAATTTCCAGATAAAAATGGCCACTTTGGTCCTTATGGTGGGATTTTTGCGCCAGAGACTTTAATGGCTGCTTTGGAACAGCTCAACCAAGAGTATGAGAGTGTTAAAAATGATGCTGCTTTTCTTGAAGAGCTGGCGCAAGATCTACGTGATTACGTAGGGCGTCCATCTCCTTTGTATTATGCAGAGCGATGGTCTAAAGAGCTGGGCGGTGCAAAAATCTATCTAAAACGTGAGGATCTCAACCACACCGGTGCGCACAAGGTAAACAACACGATTGGTCAGGCTCTGCTGGCTAAGCGTTTGGGTAAAACCAGAATTATCGCTGAAACTGGAGCGGGTCAGCACGGTGTTGCCAGTGCGACAGTTGCTGCGCGTTTAGGCTTGGAATGTGTGGTCTATATGGGTGCGGATGATGTGGTTCGCCAAGCGCCTAATGTGGCACGTATGAAAATGCTGGGTGCGAAAGTAGTTGCGGTTGAATCTGGTTCTCGTACTCTTAAGGATGCGCTTAACGAAGCCATGCGTGACTGGGTAACCAATGTTGACGATACTTTTTATATTATCGGTACAGTGGCTGGCCCGCACCCTTACCCAGCTATGGTTCGAGATTTTCAGACAGTTATAGGTCGTGAAGCACGTGAACAGATACTGGAAAAAGAAGGTAAGCTGCCAGATGCTTTGATCGCCTGTGTTGGCGGTGGTTCAAATGCGATTGGCCTTTTTCACAAGTTCTTACCGGATGAGTCTGTCAATATTTATGGTGTAGAGCCCGCAGGGCATGGCTTAGAAACAGGCCAGCATGCCGCTCCTCTGATTAAAGGTACGCCTGGAGTTCTGCATGGTAATCGTACTTATCTGATGCAAGATGAAAATGGTCAGATTCAGGGGACTCACTCTATTTCGGCAGGTCTGGATTATCCAGGTGTGGGTCCTGAACACTCGTGGCTAAAAGATGTTGGCCGTGTTAATTATGTCGCAATTGATGATGAAGAGGCGATGCAAGGTTTTCGTGATCTAACCCGCTTTGAGGGCATTATTCCGGCACTCGAATCGAGCCACGCCATTGCTTATGCAACCAAGCTTGCGCCAACAATGACTAAAGATCAGACAATTATTATCAACCTTTCAGGCCGCGGAGATAAAGATATGAACACCGTTGCTCAGATTGAAGGCTTTGAATTTTAAGGTTAACCATGACAACAAGAATTGATAACACTTTTGTTAAGTTAAAAGCAGATGGTAAAACAGCCCTAATCCCATATATTACTGCGGGTGATCCAAGACCAAATGCAACTGTACAATTAATGCACTTTTTGGTCGAAAAAGGCGCTGATATGCTTGAGTTGGGCGTACCTTTCTCTGATCCAATGGCAGATGGCCCAGTTATTCAGAAAGCAGTTGAGAGGGCTCTAGAGCACAATGTGAGTTTGGATGATGTCTTGGAGATGGTTCGTGTTTTCCGTGAGAAAGACTCTGAGACCCCTGTGATTTTGATGGGTTATTTAAATCCGGTTGAGCATGAAGGCTACGAGTCTTTTGCCAACGCAGCTTCATCTGTTGGTGTTGATGCGGTGCTAACGGTAGATATGCCACCGGAAGAGAGTATGGGTTATATGGAAGCGCTCCAAGCGAAGGATTTGGATCGCGTATTCCTTGTTTCGCCGACCACGCCTGATTCTCGCCTTGAAGCGGTCAATACCAAAGGCAGCGGCTTTGTTTACTACGTTTCTCTAAAAGGAGTAACCGGCTCAAAAGAGCTGGATGTAGATGATGTTGCCAAACAAGTTGCCCGAATTGGTGAAACATTAAATCAACCAATTGGGATTGGTTTTGGTATTCGAGATGGCGAAACGGCCTATAAAATGGCACAATTAGGTGATGCCGTGATTGTTGGTTCGGCTCTGGTGAGTATTATTGAAGCCAATCACGACAAAGATTTATATGAAATTGAATTGGCATTGGGTAATAAAATGTCAGAATTCCGCAGCGCAATTGATCGTGCGGATGCAAGCTAAGAATAGATAGATAAAGGCAAGCAGAATATGAACTGGTTTGAAAAGATCCTTCCAAGTATTAAACAAGCTGCAGACCGTAAAAAGTCTATACCAGAAGGTTTATGGACTAAGTGTCCAAAATGTGAGAGTACTCTTTATCGAGCTGAATTAACTCGTAACCAAGATGTTTGCCCGAAGTGTGATCACCACATGAGATTGGGTGGTCGTAAACGTTTAGAAACTTTCTTGGATGAAGGTACTTTTGTTGAAACTTCAGCCAATATCACCCCGGTTGATCGACTCAAGTTTAAAGACCTGAAAAAATATAAAGATCGAATCTCTGCTTCTCAACAAGCAACCGGTGAAAAAGACTCTTTTATTACTGGTTCGGGGACTATCAATCAACTACCTGTAATGGTCGCGGCATTTGAATTCGGCTTTATGGGAGGTTCTATGGGGTCGGTAGTCGGTGAGAAGTTTGTTCGTGCAGTCGACGAAGCAATTGAGAGAGAGACACCATTTATCTGCTTTTCTGCCAGTGGTGGGGCGCGGATGCAGGAAGCACTGTTCTCACTAATGCAGATGGCAAAAACCAGTGCGGCACTTGGACGCTTGCGTGAAAAAGGCCTGCCATTTATCTCTGTTCTGACGGATCCAACTATGGGTGGTGTTTCAGCGAGCTTTGCAATGCTGGGTGATTTGAATGTTGCTGAGCCAAAGGCATTGATTGGTTTTGCTGGGCCGCGTGTTATTGAGCAGACGGTGCGTGAAACGCTTCCCGAAGGCTTTCAGCGCAGTGAGTTCCTTTTAGAGCATGGCGCAATTGATCGCATTATTCACCGTCATGACTTGCGTAATGAGCTGGCGGATATTTGCAAAATTCTGCAGAAGAAACCTGCTTAGATAGCCTTCTCACCAGACTATAGAGGCTACAAATGTAGCTTTCTGTGCTTCCGTTGCTCATGTATTTCTATGTAAATTGCGCTACGGTTCTCGAAAAGCTCTATATTTTCGCCTCTCTCTCCATTTGGTGATAATACTGTCTAATACAAATAAAAATATTTCACTATGAATAAACCAGATAATCAGTCTTCTCTTGATAATTGGGTTGACTGGTTACTTCATCTACACCCTTCGGAAATTGATCTCGGTCTTGAAAGAATCCGAATTGTTGCTGAAAGGATGAATCTTCTAAGGCCTGCTCCCATTGTGATCTCAGTTGCGGGAACCAATGGCAAAGGTTCTAGTGTTGCTATGCTCTCTGCGATTTTGCAGGCCGCAGGCTACAAAGTTGGCACCTATACTTCTCCGCATATTGTCCGCTTTAATGAGCGCATCCAAATTAACAACGAATTGGCATCTGACCAGCAGATTATCGATGCTTTCACTGATATTGAGAGCCAGCGCGAGAATATCAAACTGACATATTTTGAGTTTTCGACTCTGGCAGCGCTTAAAGTGTTTTCTGACACTGAGTTGGATGTTGTGGTTTTGGAAGTTGGCCTTGGTGGACGTTTGGATGCAGTTAATGTGGTAGATGCTGATGCCGCCTTAATCACAGCTATAGGCGTGGACCATATTGAATGGTTGGGTGATGATCGTAATCAGATCGCGGTTGAGAAAGCCGGAATAATGAGGCCTGGTAAATTGGCGATATGCTCTGATCCTGAGGTACCACAGACATTAATTTCACACGCTGATGAAAACAACGTGAATTTGAGTTTGCTTAATCGCGATTTCTTTTATGGTCAAGATGCAGACTACTGGAACTTTTGTTTTGAAACAAGAACATTTGAATTTGACAGGCCAGCTCTACTTGGAGATTTCCAGTTCCAAAACGCAGCCGGAGTAATAGCCCTGTTAAAAAAAATGCATAGTTCTTTGCCAGTTTCTGATAGTGCAATATCTATTGGTTTAAAGCATTCAGAGCACCCAGGCCGTCTCGAAAAAAGAGTGGTTGGTCAGCAGAACTGGTTAATTGATGTGGCACATAATCCTCAGTCAGCTGAAGTTTTAGCTGAATACTTACAGGCCTGTAATTTTGATCACAAGCCTATCGCTGTGTTTTCGGCGCTGCAAGATAAAGATATGTTACCCATGGTGGAAGTTGTCGCTCCATTTGTGAATGATTGGTTTATTGCGGATTTAAACGCCAACGGAGATGTGCCAAGAGCAACCGGTGTTAAAGAGCTTGCTACAATTTTAGAATCTGCCGGAATTGAAAAGGGTAGCATTTTCTGCGAAGATTCGATTTCAATGGCCGTTGATACTGTAAGAAATCGACAGGCTAGAGAGGTGTTAGCTTGGGGGTCTTTCTTTACAGTGGCGCAAGTTATCCAGGCATTAGAGCAAGTGGAATAGATTATGGACTTACATAGCAAGCAAAGAATATTGGGTGCATCAATCTGGCTGCTTTTGCTTATTATATTTGTGCCAGCTTGGTACAGTAATCCGGTTAATTTTTCACCGGACGGTGTAGAAGAGGTTGAGGAAGTAAAAACCTTACCAACAGTTGAACATGCCTATCGCCTTCCTGATGAGAATCAAAAGCCCTTAACAGATTTACAGTCAAATGCTATTCAAAGCTCTTCGACAGCTGTGGCTAATTTAGCACCTCAACCTGAAAAAACAGTACAAGCAACAACAAATCAAACAGTTAAAATTAAAGAGTCTGTGAAAGCAGAATATGTCGATAATATTTCCAAGCATAATAAATATGCAGGCCAGTGGGTGGTGATTCTGTTACCTTTTGATAATATTTCTCAGGCCAATAAGTTTGCCGATAAAGTAAGCAGTGATTCTGTATATATCAAATACTTCCCTAAAACCCGTGTTTATTCTGTTAGAGCCGGGCCATATAAAACTAAGTCTAAAGCTGAGAAAGCGAAGCAAAAATTAGATACAATATTGCGAACAAACGGAGAGGTTCGCCAACTCCCCAAAAATTCATAAGAACTAAGAGAGTGTGCAAAGATGTGCGGTATTGTTGGAATCGTTTCCGGCTCAGGTCAATACGTTAACCAGGAGATCTATGACTCCTTAACTATTTTGCAGCATCGTGGTCAAGATGCGGCTGGAATTGTTACCACTGAGAATGGTCGTTTTTATCAACGTAAAGACAACGGCATGGTTAAAGATGTATTTAGAACCCGCCATATGCGTGATCTTCATGGTACTACCGGTATTGGTCATGTTCGTTATCCAACTGCTGGATCATCTTCAAGCGCTGAAGCCCAGCCATTTTATGTGAATTCACCCTACGGCATCGCCATGGGCCATAATGGCAATCTGACCAATGCTGAAGAAGTTGCAGAAGATATCTATAAAGATGATCTTCGTCATCTGAATACTAATTCTGATTCTGAAGTGCTTCTCAATGTTTTTGCTCACGAGTTGATGGAGCAGAAAAAGCTGTTTATTGATCAAGAAGATGTTTTTAATGCGATTAGACACGTCCACCGTCGTGTTCGAGGTGGTTATGCTGCAATCGGCTTGATTGCTAATTTTGGAATGGTCTCTTTTCGTGACCCGCATGGTTTGCGCCCAGTAGTGGTTGGCAAAAGAGTAACCGAGAAAGGCACTGATTATATGGTGGCATCTGAATCTGTAGCTCTCGATGGTCTTGGTTTCGAGTTGATTAAAGATTTGGCTCCCGGTGAGGCTGTGGTTATAACTGAGCAGGGTGATATTGCATTCCAGCAGTGTGCGGAGAACCCTAAATACTCGCCATGTATTTTTGAGTATGTCTATTTGGCCCGACCAGATTCGATGATGGATGATATCTCAGTGTATAAATCTCGTCTGCGTATGGGTGAGAAACTGGCTGAGAAAATTCTTCGTGAATGGCCAGATAACGATATTGATGTGGTGATGCCGATTCCTGATACCAGTCGTACTTCTGCAATACAGCTTGCGAGTAAACTGGATGTACCTTATCGAGAAGGTTTTATCAAAAACCGTTACATTGGCCGTACCTTTATTATGCCGGGCCAGAACCAGCGTAAAAAGTCTGTTCGTCAGAAGTTGAATCCGATTGATCTTGAGTTTGAAGGTAAGAATGTTGTACTGGTTGATGATTCGATTGTGCGCGGTACTACCTCGGGTCAGATTGTGCAGATGGCGCGTGACTCTGGTGCGAAAAAGGTTTACTTTGCCTCTGCTGCTCCGGCGGTTCGTTATCCTTATGTATACGGTATTGATATGCCGTCACCGTCCGAATTGGTTGCCAGCGGCCGTACTACTGAAGAGGTAGCCGAAGTGATTGGTTGCGATAAGTTGATCTATCAAGATCTTGATGATCTGATTGAAGCGGTTGGTGTTGGTAACGAAGCAATACCAAATTTTGATACCTCATGTTTCAGTGGTGTTTACGCAACTGGTGACATTACCGAAGAGTATCTTGCTTCACTTGATGCCAACCGAAATGATGAAGCTAAAGCAGCACAGCCAGCTCCAGGTAAAGAGACGGTAGGCCTGCATAATGCAGCGAATTAAAGTTTGTACATGAATTCTTTTGATCTTGAAACCTTGGCGATACGCGAGGGCTATGAACAAACTCCCGAGCAGGAGAATAGCGAAGCGATATTTCCAACTTCCAGTTTTCGTTACCAATCTGCGGCCCAGGCTGCGGCGCGTTTTAGTGGTGAAGAAACCGGAAATATCTACTCTCGATTTACCAATCCAACAGTACGGGCATTTGAAAACCGTCTAGCGGCAATGGAAGGAGGGGAGTCTTGTGTAGCAACGGCTTCAGGTATGTCGGCAATTCTTGCGACTTTTATGTCTCTGCTTGAAGCTGGCGATCATATTGTTTCTTCTCAGAGTATTTTTGGAACCACTAAAGTCTTGCTTACCAAGTACCTAACTCGATTTGGTATTGGGATTACTTTCGTTTCGCAAACCGACCTGACCGAGTGGCAGGGAGCTGTTAAGCCAAATACAAAAGCATTTTTTCTCGAGACGCCATCCAACCCATTAACTGAAATTGCGGATTTAGAAGCATTAAGTCAGCTTGCGAAACAGCATGACAGTTTACTGATTGTGGATAACTGCTTTTGCACACCTATATTGCAACGTCCTCTCGAACAGGGTGCAGATATTGTAATCCACTCTGCAACCAAATTTATTGATGGTCAAGGACGCGCTGTAGGTGGCGCTGTAGTTGGGTCTGCC
Source organism: Hydrogenovibrio sp. UBA650 (assembly GCA_002299245.1). GTDB lineage: Bacteria > Pseudomonadota > Gammaproteobacteria > Thiomicrospirales > Thiomicrospiraceae > Thiomicrorhabdus. The sequence goes on along the minus strand of DBOI01000115.1, from coordinate 10,503 downwards.
GATTTAGTGGGCGAGGAGATTTATGGCTTTATGCGCACAGCAGGACCAACCATGAGTACCTTTAATGCGTGGATTTTTCTAAAAGGTCTAGAAACACTGTCGGTAAGAATGAAAGCGCACTGTGAAAATGCAATGCAGCTGTCGCAGTGGTTGGTAGAACACCCAGCTGTGGATGAAGTATTTTATCCTGGACTAGAATCTCACCCTCAGTATGAGCTTGGCCTTAAGCAGATGTCAGCAGGTGGTGGCTTGGTTAGTTTTAAAATTAGAGGTGGCCAAGATGAAGCCTGGCAGGTGATTGATAATACAAAAATGCTGTCAATTACTGCCAATTTGGGGGATGTTAAAACCAGTATTACTCATCCGGCAACTACTACCCATAGCAGGATAGAACCCGAGATTAAGTTGGCGACAGGTATCTCTGATAACTTGATTAGAATTTCTGTAGGTCTAGAATCGATCGAAGATATTAAAAAGGATTTGGCAGCAGGCCTGAATAAGATTGTTTAATTTTGAACGGATTTAACAGGCCTGTTAATTTAATTGGTTAAATTTATTTGGGAAGATCGAAATCGGAATCCTGGCTTTTTCGGTAGATAACACAGATTTTACCAATTGATTGAACTAGTTGCGCGCCAGTCTGCTCAAGAATATAGTCAACAATGGTTTTTCGGTCTTCACGATCCGCACCGGCCATTTTGATCTTGAGGATTTCATGATGTTCTAAGGTGCTTTCAAGCTCGGCCATTAAGCTCTCAGTCACCCCGTTGGCTCCAATCATAATCATAGGATTGAGGCCGTGAGCAACTCCGGTAAGAAATTTTTTCTGTTTTTGGGTGAGTTTTTGAGTTTTGCTCATTGAATATTCCAATTTTGTTCTTATTTACATTAAACGAAGTATTTTAATTGAAAACGGGTTATGGCGAGAAGTAAATCCAGCGCTGGTTGGTTAAAAGAGCATTTTGATGACCATTATGTGCTTAAGGCAAAACAAGAAGGTTGGCGTTCTAGAGCAGTTTATAAGCTGCAGGAAATAGATGATAAAGATAGACTGTTTAAGCCTGGGATGTGTGTAGTTGATTTAGGTGCAGCCCCTGGAGGATGGTCTCAATGGACGACACATAAGGTTGGCGACAAAGGAGAGGTATTTGCGCTAGACATTCTACCGGTGGAGCCGTTTGCTGGAGTAACCTTTATTCAAGGCGATTTTCGCGAAGATGAAGTCTATGAAAATCTGTTGTCTTCGCTTGATGGCCGCAATGTTGATGTTGTGATGTCGGATATGGCACCAAATATGAGTGGTAATAAAGGTGTTGATATTCCTAGAGCGATGTATCTGGTTGAACTCTGTGTAGAGTTGGCTGATCAAGTCTTGAAACAGAATGGCGATCTTTTGATGAAGGTTTTTCAGGGTGAAGGTTATAATCAGCTGCTTGATGACCTGCGTTCTAAGTACACTAAGGTGATCACCAGAAAACCAAAGGCCTCCAGGCCAAGAAGTAAAGAGATATACTTACTAGCGAGAGGTAAAAAATAACTGTTAGTAAGTTAAATTCAAGTATTAGTTTTGTATATTAGGCATAAGCCTGATTTATGATAAAATCTGCTAAACTAAAATTTATAAAAAAAGTATTGTTGCGCCCAATTTTGAGGCGGGTTAATTAGTAAGGTCAATAATGAAAAACGATATGTTAAAAAATGTGCTGATCTGGGCTGTTGTAGCGATGGTGTTGATGTCGGTATTTAATCATTTCAGTTCTCAGGGACAGAAAAAATCTAGTCGCCTAGACTACTCTGACTTTATTCAGCAAGTTCGTCAAGGCCAGGTTAGCAGTGTCAATATCCAAGACCCTACCATTAAAGGTGTTTATGTTAATGGCGGTTCGTTTGTGACCTATAATCCAGGCGATTTAGGCCTGATGGGTGATCTACTTGCCAATAACGTTAAAGTTACTGGTCAGCCACCAGAGCAGCAGAGTGTCTTAATGCAGATATTTATATCTTGGTTCCCTATGCTGTTGTTGATTGCAGTTTGGATATTCTTTATGCGTTCAGTAGGTGGAGGCATGGGGGGCAAAGGTGGACCTATGTCATTTGGTAAGTCCAAGGCTCGAATGCTTACTGATGATCAAAATAAAGTGACTCTTGATGATGTTGCTGGAGCTGATGAAGCCAAGCAAGAAGTTGGTGAGATTGTAGACTTTTTAAAAGACCCTTCTAAATACCAAAACCTTGGTGGTAATATCCCGCGCGGTGTTCTAATGGTTGGGCCTCCTGGAACTGGTAAAACCTTGTTGGCAAAAGCGATTGCTGGTGAGGCGAAAGTACCTTTCTTTACAATTTCAGGTTCTGATTTTGTAGAAATGTTTGTCGGTGTGGGTGCTTCTCGTGTTCGCGATATGTTTGAGCAGGCTAAAGCGCACTCGCCATGTATTATCTTTATCGATGAAATCGACGCTGTCGGACGCAGTCGTGGCGCCGGAATGGGTGGCGGTAACGATGAGCGAGAGCAGACACTGAACCAAATGCTGGTCGAAATGGATGGGTTTGAGGGTAATGAAGGAATTATTGTTATTGCCGCTACTAACCGTGCAGATGTATTAGATCCGGCACTGCTACGTCCAGGGCGCTTTGACCGCCAGGTAACAGTCGGTCTGCCTGATATTCGTGGTCGTGAACAGATTCTAAAAGTACACATGCGTAAAGTGCCTCTGGCTGACGATGTCAATCCATCCTATATTGCTCGTGGTACGCCAGGGTTTTCTGGTGCAGACTTGGCAAACCTTGTTAACGAGGCTGCACTTTTCGCTGCACGTGAAAATTCAAAGTTGGTGACTCAACAGCACTTTGAAAAAGCTAAAGACAAAATCTTGATGGGTGTTGAGCGTAAGTCGATGGTGATGAGTGAAAAAGAACGTCGAATGACCGCTTATCACGAAGCCGGCCACGCCATTGTTGGTTGGTTGGTGCCGGAGCATGACCCTGTCTATAAGGTTAGTATTATGCCTCGTGGGCGAGCACTAGGTGTCACCATGTACCTGCCTGAAGAGGACAGCTATAGTTATTCTAAGCAAAAGTTGGAAAGTCAGCTCTCTAGCTTGTATGGAGGGCGAGTTGCTGAGGAGTTAATTTATGGTCCTGATGCGGTAACAACTGGCGCTAGTAACGATATTGAGCGTGCTACTACTATTGCCCGAAATATGGTCACCAAGTGGGGGCTTTCAGACTCTCTTGGTCCTCTAATGTATGAAGAAGATGATAACGGTAGTTTCATGGGAACTTCTCGTAATGCTAATGTCTCTGGCGAAATTTCTAAGAAGATTGATGAAGAAATTCGCAACCTTATTGATCGTAACTACGAGCGTGCTACTCAGATTTTGAAAGATCGTTCGGAAGAACTTGAGATCATGACTGAAGCTTTGATGAAGTACGAAACTATCGATGCTGACCAGGTTAAGAATATTATGGAAGGTCTTCCGGTTGGTGAGCCAAAAGATTGGCAAGAGCCAGAAGATAAAGATATGCAAAATGGAGCGGAAGATGTGGATGCTGATGAGGTTGAAACTAAAGCCGATGATATGGTGGAAGATGATATGAGTGGAGATTCACCGGATTCAGAAGCCGGAGAGCCAAAGCTTCATTAAATTCTGCTATAATAAACCGAAATTGAAAGGCCCCGTTTTTCGGGGCTTTTTTTTGGAATTCCATATGAGACCCTTCTATGTTTAACCTTGAATCTGCCTTACAAAAAAATGCTGATAAAAGGCCGGGAATGCCTCTTGTTATGGGTGTTTTAAATGTAACCCCAGACTCTTTTTCTGATGGTGGTCAATTCGAAAATATTAATACCATTGAAAAACGGGTTGTGCAGATGCTGTCTGAGGGTGTCGATATTATCGATGTAGGCGGAGAGTCTACCAGGCCTGGTGCTGATGAGGTCTCTGTTGATATTGAATTGCAAAGAGTTATTCCTGTGATAGAGCTTATAAAGCAGAAGTTTGATATTCCTGTTTCTATTGATACTTATAAACCAGAAGTAATGCGTCAGGCAGTTCAGGCTGGAGCAGATATTGTTAATGATGTGAATGCCTTGCAAGAGCCGGGAGCGATTGAGCTGGTTGCTGAGACTAAAGTTTACGCTTGTTTAATGCATAAACAGGGCTCACCCAAAAATATGCAAAAAGCGCCCAGCTACCAAAATGTGGTTAAAGATGTTGCTGAGTTTTTACTTGGGCGTGTAAAAGCATGTTTAGAGGCAGGAATTGAACAGAATAAATTAATTCTTGATCCTGGGTTTGGTTTTGGCAAGACTTTAGAGCATAATACTGCGCTATTTGCAGATTTATCAGAATTGGTTGAAACTAACTACCCTGTATTGGTAGGTGTTTCACGCAAAAGAATGATTGCGGAGATACTAGATGAGGCACCCGTGGAACAGCGTGTATTTGGCAGTGTTGCTGCCGCTACATTGGCGGGCCTGAAAGGCGCAAAGATTGTAAGGGTTCACGATGTGGGGTCAACAGTTGAGTCTTTAAGGGTCACCTCATATCTGCTTTAGAGGTTAGCTATGGATAAGAAATATTTTGGTACCGATGGTATTAGGAATCGGGTAGGTTCTGGCATGATTCGCCCTGATCAGATTTTAAAGCTAGGTTGGGCGACTGGTAAGGTAATGAAGGCCAGAGGCCAAAAAAGAGTGATGATCGGAAAGGACACCCGTATCTCTGGCTATATGTTTGAATCTGCACTTGAAGCCGGGTTCATTGCTGCTGGGATTGATGTCATGCTGCTTGGTCCAATGCCAACACCAGCGGTAGCTTATCTTACTCAGACATTTAGAGCGGATATGGGCGTTGTGATCAGTGCATCGCACAACCCTCATCATGACAACGGTATTAAGTTTTTCTCTGCAGAGGGAAAAAAGATCAGTGATGAGATGGAGCTTGAAGTTGAAGCTGCATTTGAGCAGGATATAGAAGTCGTCGCTTCGGAAAACCTTGGTAAGGCCTGGCGAATAGATGATGCTCCAGGTAGGTATATTGAATTCTGCAAAAGTACTTTCGATGCCAAACAGAAGCTAACCGGTTTCAAAATCGTACTTGACTGTTCACATGGAGCTACTTATCACATAGCACCACACGTGTTCAAGGAGCTAGGCGCAGAGATTGTAACCATTGGCGATCAGCCTGATGGTATAAATATCAATCAAGGTTGCGGTGCAACCTATATTGATGCACTCCAGAAAGCTGTGGTTGAGCAAGGTGCCGACCTGGGTATCGCCTTTGATGGTGATGGTGACAGAGTGATGATGGTCACTAGTCAGGGAGAGTTGGTTGATGGCGATAAAATCTTGTATATCCTTGCCACTCAAGGCTCAAAATCGGTGCCGGGGGTAGTTGGAACGGTGATGAGTAATCTTGCAGTTGAAAATGCTCTAAAGTCAAAAGGGATTGAGTTTGTACGTTCTGCAGTAGGTGATCGCTATGTTATGCAGTTGCTTACTGAGAAAGGTTGGAGTTTTGGTGCGGAACCATCGGGTCATGTGCTGGCTCTAAATAAGATTTCCACCGGGGATGGTATTATTGCCGCTCTGCAAGTAATGTCGGCAATCGTTGGCGCAAACCAGTCTTTGGATGAACTGGCAGCTGAAGTCGATTTTTATCCATCGGTACTTAAAAACCTGCAACTTGATGACGCTCAAAAAATGATGACTAATCCTGTGTTAAAGTCCGCTATAGAAGATGCTGAGAAAAAACTTGCAGATAAAGGCAGAATATTAGTTAGGGCTTCGGGTACCGAGCCATTGATCCGTGTAATGGTTGAAGGCGAGGATAGACAGCTGGTTGAGAGCTTGGCAGACGAGTTGATTACAGTGGTTAAAGCAGAAAATTCATAAAAATGCAATATTGTTTTTGGTAAAAGAAAACGCTAACATTGTAAAACTTTTGTGTTGGAGAATAATAAATGAGAAAACCATTTGTAGCGGGCAACTGGAAGATGCATGGTTCCAAGGCATCAATCTTAAGCTTGGTCACAGATCTTAACTCGAAAATATCTGAGCTAGGCAACGTTGATGTAGCGGTTTGTCCTCCAGCTATCTATGCAGATTTTACTAAGCGTACCTTAAGTTCGGAGCGCATTAGTGTTGGTGCTCAAAATATGGCTTCTGAACCTGTTCAAGGAGCTTTTACCGGTGAAGTATCGGTTGAAATGCTTAAGGATATGGGTTGCGAGTATGTAATATTAGGTCACTCTGAACGCCGTTCTATCTATGGTGAAACCGATGTTGAAGTTGCAGCCAAAGTTAAAGTTGCATTAGATGCAGGTGTTACTCCAATTCTTTGCGTAGGTGAAACGCTTGAAGAGCGTGAGTCAGGTACTATGGAACAAGTTATTGCTGCTCAATTGGACGCAGTTTTAACGGTAGTAGGAATTTCAGGTTTCAATAATACCGTAATTGCTTATGAGCCTGTTTGGGCAATCGGTACTGGTGTTACGGCTTCTCCAGAACAAGCGCAAGAGGTTCATGCGTTTATTCGTAATAAACTTGCTCAGCTTGATGCGACTGTTGCGGATCGAGTTATTATTCAGTATGGCGGTAGCGTTAAGCCAGGGAATGCTAAAGAGCTATTTGGACAAGCAGATATTGATGGCGGCCTGATTGGCGGTGCCTCTTTAGATGCAGAAGATTTTATCGCTATCTGTAAGGCGGCGGGTTAAGAGATGTTTGGAATTGTTTTAACAATACATTTAATTATTGCAGTGATTCTGGTTGGCTTGGTGCTGATTCAACATGGTAAGGGGGCTGATGCCGGTGCTAACTTTGGTGGTGGGGGTTCATCTTCACAGTCAGTGTTCGGCAGCGGTGGTTCAGCTACTTTCTTATCACGTGTTACTGCAATCATGGCGACAGCCTTCTTTGTGACTAGCTTGGTTTTAGCTTGGGTTGCAAATGATGCTGCTAAAGGTTACCAAAGTGTGACTAAGCAAGAAGCTCCTATCGAAGAAGCCTCTAAGCCGCCAGAAGATATTAAAGCGCCAGTTATTCCTGAATAGGTAGCGTTTTGCACAATTGCCGATGTGGTGGAATTGGTAGACACGCTATCTTGAGGGGGTAGTAGCGTAAGCTGTGCCGGTTCAACTCCGGCCATCGGCACCAAATTAAGATGACGTAGAATGCGTAAGATGTTCAACGTCGAAACAACTGTTACGCTGGAGTAGCAGATAATAATACTAGACGAGGTCGAATACCAATGCTAGAAAATTACCTTCCAGTTCTGGTTTTTATTGCACTGGGGATTGGTTTCGGTGTAGGCCCGATTTTAATCGGGTACTTACTGGGTCCGCAAAAACCAGATGTTGAAAAAAACTCACCCTATGAGTGTGGGTTTGAAGCCTTTGAAGATGCACGAATGAAGTTCGATGTACGCTTCTATCTTGTTGCTATTCTATTTATTATTTTTGATTTGGAAATTGCATTCCTTTTCCCATGGGCAGTAGTGCTTGATGAGATAGGTTTGTTTGGGCTTCTGGCAATGGGTGTATTTCTCTCGCTGCTGGTAGTTGGTTTTATCTATGAATGGAAAAAAGGAGCGCTGGAATGGGAGTAGAAGGCGTTTTAAAAGAAGGTGTCGTTACCACCTCTGCAGATAAGCTAATTAACTGGGCTCGCACAGGGTCTCTGTGGCCAATGACTTTTGGCCTGGCTTGTTGTGCGGTAGAGATGATGCATGCTGGTGCATCAAGATACGATCTTGACCGTTTTGGAATTATCTTTCGTCCAAGTCCTCGCCAATCTGATGTGATGGTGGTTGCAGGTACACTAGTTAACAAGATGGCTCCTGCATTGAGAAAGGTTTATGACCAGATGGCAGAGCCTCGTTGGGTGATTTCGATGGGTTCGTGTGCAAATGGTGGTGGTTATTATCACTACTCTTATGCTGTCGTTCGCGGTTGTGATCGAATCGTTCCGGTTGATGTATATGTTCCAGGTTGCCCACCGACTGCTGAAGCACTGCTATATGGAATTGTACAGTTGCAAAACAAGATTAGACGCACTAACACCATAGCCAGATAACAGAAAAAGAATAAAAACTATGAAACAGTCAATATTAGATTTACAGACAAAACTTCAAGAGGTTCTTGGTGAAGAAGTCGTTGCATCTAAAATTGCTTTGGACGAACTGACAATTGAACTTAAGCCAGAGACGGCGTTTGCCAACTTTCTTAAGATACGCGATGACTTAGGATTTGAACAGCTTATTGATATTACCGCGGTAGATTATTTAGATTTTGGGGAAGCTAACTGGGAAACTATGAGCGCACCCAATAAAGGTTTTAGTCGCGGAGTATTTGACTTTGCTGAAGACGAGAATGAAATTGATCCAAATGCTATGGATAGGCGTTATGCGGCTATTTATCACCTTTTGTCTGTCTCTAATAATGTGAGATTGCGTGTCAAGGTATATCCTGATTCAACGGCAATGCCGGTCGTGGATAGTGTGATTGATATCTGGAATGTCGCCAATTGGTTTGAACGCGAAGCATTTGATATGTACGGTGTGCTTTTTAAAGGCCACCCAGATTTACGCCGTATCTTGACTGACTACGGTTTTGTGGGGCACCCACTTAGAAAAGACTTCCCGCTCCAGGGAACAGTTGAAACGCGTTATGACGCTGAGAAAGGTCGAGTGATTTATGAGCCGGTTTCGATTGAAAACCGTGTAAACGTACCTCGAGTTATCCGTAAAAATAAAGAAGCGCCTAGCGACGTTTAATTAGGATTATGTAATGCCTGAAATTCGTAACTATACACTTAACTTTGGTCCACAGCATCCATCAGCGCACGGGGTACTGCGTTTGGTTCTTGAGCTGGACGGTGAGACGGTTGTTCGTTCAGACCCGCATATTGGTCTGCTGCACCGTGGTACAGAAAAGCTGGCTGAATACAAACCGTACAACCAGTCTATTGGCTATATGGATCGTCTAGATTATGTATCTATGATGTCTAATGAGCACGCCTACGTAATGTCGATTGAAAAAATGCTCGGTGTGGAAGTTCCAGAACGCGCTCAATACATTCGTACCATGTTTGATGAAATTACCCGTATTCTAAACCACTTGATGTGGCTGGGAGCTCACGCTCTTGATATCGGTGCTATGACTGTATTCCTCTACGCTTTCCGAGAGCGTGAAGATTTGATGGATTGTTATGAAGCTGTTTCTGGTGCACGTATGCACGCCGCATACTATCGTCCGGGAGGGGTTTACCGTGACCTGCCAGATACTATGGCAAAGTATGAAAAGTCAAAATGGACTGATGGTAAAAAACTTGATGAATTGAACTCAACTCGTGAAGGAACTCTGCTTGATTTCATAGAAGCCTTTACTGAACGTTTCCCTGGTTATGTTGATGAGTATGAGACCTTGTTGACTGATAACCGTATCTGGAAACAGCGTACGGTTGATATTGGAATTGTGTCTCCTGAAAGAGCGCTTCAACTAGGATTTACAGGCCCTATGATTCGAGGTTCTGGGATTGCATGGGATCTGCGTAAAAAACAGCCTTATGAAGTCTATGACAAAATGGACTTTGATATTCCTGTAGGCGTGACAGGGGATTGTTATGACCGCTATCTGGTTCGTGTTTCTGAGATGCGTGAATCTAACAAGATTATTAAGCAGTGTGTCGATTGGCTTAAGAAAAATGATGGCCCAGTAATGACTTCTGATAATAAGGTTGCGCCACCATCGCGAGAGGATGCCAAGTCAAATATGGAAGCTTTGATTCACCACTTTAAGCTTTACACTGAAGGGTATACAGTTCCTGAAAATGAAGTTTATGCAGCGGTTGAACATCCTAAAGGCGAGTTTGGAATTTATATGGTTTCAGATGGCGCTAATAAGCCTTACAAAATGAAAATTCGTGCACCTGGATTCCCTCATCTGGCTTCGTTAGATGAGATGGTAAAAGGCCACATGATTGCCGATGTAGTTTCGATTATTGGAACACAGGATATTGTATTTGGGGAGATCGACCGATGAGTTCAGCGATGACATCAACTGATACAGCCAACTTTATTCAAGGCGAAGTTAAAGAGCGCATTGATAAATGGATCGCCAACTATCCAGAGGGCGAGCGTAAGTCTGCTGTTATGCCAGCTTTACGTATTGTTCAAGAGACACACCACGGCTATTTGACCACCGATCTAATGGACCAAATTGCTGCATACCTAGAAATTTCGCCAATGGAAGTCTACGAAGTAGCGACTTTCTACGGAAATTATGAGCATAAACCAGTTGGTAAAACTAAGCTTTGTATTTGTAACAGTGTTTCTTGTATGTTGCGTGGAAACGAAGAGATCTATGCTCACCTTAAGAAACGTCTAGGTGTTGGGCCTGGCGAAGTTACTCCTGATGGAAAGTTTTCCTGGAAAAAGGTTGAGTGTCTGGGGGCCTGTACTGGGGCGCCTATGATGCAGGTTGGTAAAGATTACCATGAAG
>DBOI01000026.1:3146-6871 GCA_002299245.1 Hydrogenovibrio sp. UBA650 | reverse complement strand
CCAGAGCCTTCATATCCATGTAAGGTCGTGGAAAATACCATTCTATGATGACGCTTAAGTAGCTCAGCGAGTAAAGGGTTGGGTAGATGAGCCGCTTCATCAACCATCAGCAGATCGGCACTGGTCGGTTTTAAAATCAACTGATCAGGGGCAAGGTATTCAAAGGTTTTCAGTTCTCCCTTGTAGCGAAACTCCAACAGGTTGTGTTTTTCTATCAAAATTTCCAGTTCATCCTTCAGCTGTTCTCCCAAAAGTTTGATTGCAGCCGAAGCTTGTTTGAATGCAGTATTAACTTGATCTGGACGGCTGGCGGTGATAACGACATGTTGCTTGCCTTCAGTTAAACATTCGATTGCAGCTAAACCCAGAGACGCAGTTTTTCCACGACCACGATCTGCGCAGATAACTAAAGGACGCTTTCTGTGACCAAAGGCAACTTTGTGCACGGATTGAATGGCAAGCAGTTGATCTTCTGTGGGTAGATTTGATTGATTGGATAATCGGGTTTTCTGAGTTGGCTGAGTATCTACATCCGAGCTTTTTTCATGGAGCCAAACGGCTTCAGAATTTTGAAAGCTGTTTATCAGGTGTTGAGTAAAGAGTTTATTAGATTGATGAAGAGTGATTGGAGTGTTTAAAAACCGTGAATCTTCAGGGTTGTTCTGTTTTCGCCATGCGGGTACATCGGGAGTCAGAATAATTAGCAGGCCGCCTGCTTTGATCATCCCGGATACTATACCAATAGAGTCTGCACTGAGACCGCTTGCCGATGAAAAAATTGCACCATCAATTTCTTGACCTAGTAAGTGAGCAAGCTGCTTGGTTGCAATACTTGTGGTTTTAGCACCTGCAAAATCAACTTCTAATGGCGCTGTATCTGAATTAGAGTTAATGATCAACAACTCTTCATCTTGAGAAAACAGTCCTGATAGTTGCTTTTGTTGCCAGTTCAGCGAACCACTCAAAACAACCAGTTGACGGTGTCTATCTTGAACAAGGTTTTGTCGGAGTTGGATTAGAGACTGCATCGGTTCTTTAGCTGGTTTAACTCTGCTAGTTTGGCATTTAATACTTCAAGGCTAATCTAAGCATGCCAGAACATATCAGCTTATAACTTCACGTCTGGTTCTGCTGAGAGTATCTTTTTGCTTTGATCTTGCTCGAGGCATTTATAATGAAGTTCAATTCAGGCCTGTCAAAACCAAATAGATATATCTCGATTTAAAAATGCCAAAAAACAAACTCACTTTAGCACAAGTTGACTGGACAAATGAAGGGGTTCCTTTCTCAAAACAGTATCAAGACATCTATTTTTCTGTTGAGAATGGACTGGCTGAGGTCGAACACAATTTTATTAATGGTAACAATATCTTGCAAAGGTTTGCCAGCCTAAAGCAGGCTACGTCTTTTCGCATAGCTGAGACAGGTTTTGGTTCGGGTTTGAACTTTTTAAGGGCGGCTGAAATTTGGCTTGAAGCAGCTTCCGACAATTGTGAATTGCACTTTATCTCCTTCGAAATGCATCCAATGAGTAAAGCCGATCTGGTTCAGGCCCATGGTTATCTTCCGAAAACTCGAAACAGCTTGCAGCAGCTAGCCAGTGAGCTGGTTGATAACTACCCTCTGATTCTTCCTGGTTGGCATGACGTCTATTTAGCAAATCGACGAATCAGACTAAGCCTCTGGTTTGGCGATGTTTTACAGGGCATGCCTGATTTAGATGCCTCTCCTGGAACCAAGGTCGATGCCTGGTTTCTAGATGGTTTTGCGCCGTCCAAGAATCCGGCAATGTGGCAAGCTTCACTGTTTCAACAGATGGCTCGGTTGAGTCATGATCAGACCACTTTTGCGACTTTTACCGCTGCCGGAGAAGTTAGACGAGGCCTGGAAAAAGTTGGTTTTAAAGTTGAAAAAGGTCCGGGTTTTGGGCGCAAGCGTGAAAGGTGTTTTGGCCATTTACAGCAGCTAAGGCCGCATAGTCTCAAGGCACCATGGTTTAGCAGGCCAGTGCCAGTTGTTGGTGAAAACGCTGATGCAGTAGTGGTCGGTGCTGGTCTTGCTGGTGCAGCAGTAGCCTATCGGTTAGCAAAAGCGGGCTATAAAGTTACCGTGCTTGAAGCTGAAGATTCAGTCGCCAGTTTGGCCTCTGGCAACCAAGCAGGCACTTTACACCCGTTGGTGACAGCGGATTGGAATATTCGCAGTCGCTGGTATCTACAGGGATTTGAAACGACTCTTGATGTTTTACAGCCTTGGCTTGATGAGAATAAGACAATGGGGGATTTAACAGGCCTGTTGGAATTAGAAGTTGATGAAAAAGTGCGCAGCAGAAATCAACAGGCCATAGCTCGGGTTGGTCTGCCTAAAGAGTTTGTCTCTCCGGTCAGCCAGCAACAGGCCAGTGAAATACTCGGCTGTGAAGTATCGACATCTGCAATGTTTTTCCCCAGAGGAGGCTGGCTCTACCCAAAGGCCGTGGTGGAAAAGTGTCTAGATAATGAAAGCATTCAACTTTACTGCGGACAAAAGGTATCCAATATTGAGTTAATGACCGAGAACTCGGATAAAAGTTGGCTAGTTAAAACTCAAAGCACTGATTATCACGCAAAAATAGTGGTGATCGCGACAGGAAGCCTGGATTCTGAGCTCAATACCAGATTGGGCTTGCCAATTCGTCCTGTAAAAGGCCAGGTTACACACTTAAAGCAGTCTGACCAGGCCTGTAAATTAAAAAAAGCGGTCACTCATGCTGGCTATTCGGTTTCTCACTCTTCGGGGGCGGTAAGTGGTGCCAGCTTTGAAGCGCCAGACATGAGCCTGGAAATGTCGTTGTCCAGTCAGCAAGAGAATTTAAAAATGGCTAAGGATGCCCTGCCAAATTGGTTAAACGATTCAGACAAAACTGAAATTAGCGGAAGGGTTGCATTTAGACCAACCACGCCGGATCATCTGCCAATTGTTGGTCCGGTTGCCGATCCGCAATGGGTTGAGCAGGCTTATCTATCTCAGTCTCATACTCATGCTGTCTATCGTTATCCTGAACAAAAATATTTACCGGGCCTGTTTATTTCTAATGGTCATGGTCCAAGAGGGCTTTTATCCGTCTTTATTGCCGCTGAATCTATCCTTGCAGATATTCAAGGAATATCTATGCCGCAGCCGCTTTCACTTTACCATGCAAGCCATCCATTACGATTTACGATCCGCGGCTGGCGCAATGCTAAACAGGACGCATAAAAACTTAAGTGAATCTATAGTGCGAATAATGTAAATCCAGTATGATGTTGCATGCAAACTCACAATTGGTATGGTTTAACAATGAAATTGAAAGCTCGATCAATAAGTTTAAAGCTGGTTAACTCTATTGGCTTATGCTGCCTGTTATTTCTTCAGAGCTTTAGCATTTCAGCAAATAGTGCTGTGGTAATCGATTCACCAGCGCAGAGTCAAGTCTGGCAAGAGCTGATTACTCAATTGCCTAAAGATAGAGGCCTGTTTAATTCCAGCTTGAGGAAAGGTGTACGCCAGAATCTGAGTTTAGTAGACAGTATTAATCTGGATGATAATGAAGCTATTAAAGCTCAAGTTTTACCTCGATTAGAACTGCTTGATGCCTCCCTTTCTAAATATATTCGAATCAGTACTAGCAAAACCAGTTTTGAGCAGCTTTCTCTATTGATGCCAGCTCTGTTTGCGATTGAAGAAATTAAGCTAATCAAGGCTCT
>DBOI01000026.1:0-2756 GCA_002299245.1 Hydrogenovibrio sp. UBA650 | reverse complement strand
CTCATTTAGACAAACGGATTACTCGTTTAGCCAATGGCATGGTGTTTAATATGAAAGCTCTGGTCAGGAATCGACCATTTGAGTCTGAATTATTAAAGGCGATGGCGAGTAATGGTATTAGCTTTTCAGCTAGGCCGCCAGATTTCTATTTGGATTATGGCGTGAATACTGTTGGAGAGGATTCTGCACAGTGGTTGATAGAAGGTTATATCAATCTTTCTAATAAGTGGAAGAGTCCGGTGGTTGAAGCCAGTGATGAAATCTCAACAGCGGCTTCAACCTTAGATGACGCGCAGTTACAAGCTATTGCCAAGCTGGCCTTGTTAGTTACTCAAGAACTCAAAACCTATTTAATCGCTCTAAAATAATCGGGAGTAAAAATGAACTTGTTCACAAAATTCAGTATTTTAATCTGGATTATTCTCTTTATTGCTGCGGCCATTATGTTTGATTGGTTTGGTAGTCGTGAAATAGCTGAAAACTTGGTTGATTCTTCAGGAACCGCGGTGGAAAAACTCTCCGATACAGGGGATCGTGTTCAGGAAGCGATCGATGTGGTCAGTGACACGACTGAACCCGTTAAAGAAGAGATTAAAGAAAAGGTCGCCGAATAGATAAAACATCAAACGCAGATAATGCTATTTAGTTTGAGAGACTGGTTATGCAGATTGGTTTGATTATTATTGGAGATGAGGTTATTTCTGGCAAGCGTCAGGATAAGCATCTGGCTCAGGCTAATGAGTTACTCAAACCTAGAGGCCTGCAAATTAGCTGGGTCAGGATTGTTGGCGATGAGCCAAATCTTTTGCAGCAAACTCTTGAACAGACTTTTGATAGTGGCGCGGTGGTATTCTGTTTTGGCGGTATCGGTGCTACGCCTGATGACCGCACCCGGCAATGTGCCGCTGCCGCTTTAGGCCTGCCAATTGAACCACACCCAGAAGGAGTAGCAGAAATTGAAGCTCAGTTTGGGGAGGATGCCTATCCACAGAGAATTAAAATGGCTGAATACCCTGAAGGGGCGGCTATTATTCCCAATTTCTACAACCGGGTTCCCGGTTTTTCAATTAAAGATCACCACTTTATGCCCGGTTTTCCTATGATGGCCAAGCCAATGATGGAGTGGGTATTAAACCAGTACTACTCACAAAACTATCAAAGCCCAACCATCGAAAAAGGCATTAAGCTTATAAATGGCCAAGAGTCTGAATGGGTTGAGTTTATGCAGACCTTTGAAAAACAGTTTCCACAGTTAAGGTTGTTTAGCTTGCCGAGTATTCTTGAGGATGAAACTCGAACCATTGATTTGGGCGTAGAAGGTCTGGAAGACGATGTTCTTAAAGGCTACGAAGCACTGATTGAAGAGGCCCGCAAACGCAATGCCGAGTGGCACCCTCTCTGAATGCAACAAACCAATTACGATGTCATAATTATTGGAGCTGGTGCTTCCGGTTTAATGTGCGCGGCTACCGCTGGTTATCGCGGTAAGCGAGTTTTATTGATTGACCATGCCCCTAAGGCAGCTGCCAAAATCCGAATTTCTGGTGGTGGTAAATGCAACTTTACCAATCTCGATGTCAAACCGGAAAACTATATTTGTCAGAACCCTCACTTTGTTAAATCAGCACTGTCACGCTACCCGTCATCCGCATTTATAGAGCTGGTTGAACGTCATGGTTTGGAGTATGAAGAGCGTGATTTAGGCAAGCTGTTTTGTAAACATCGTGCCTCTGATCTGATTCAAATTCTGCGAACCGAATGTGATTGGGCTGGAGTCGAATTTAGACTTTATTGTCATATTGAGACAGTTAGCTATTTGGATGATCAAGGTTATCAGTTGATTACTTCGGATGGCGAGATTTTCGCTGAAAAATTGGTTGTGGCAACCGGGGCCCTGTCTTTTCCAAAATTAAAGGCCAGTGACTTTGGTTATCAACTTGCAAAGCAATTTGATCTGAATATGATCGAAACCAGGCCGGGTTTGGTTCCATTGGTATTCTCTGATAAGTGGGGGGCTCGTCTCTCAGATTTGACAGGCCTCTCTCTGGAAGCAAAGGTTTCATGTGGAACATTTTCATTTCAAGAAGCGGTGCTCTTTACTCACAATGGATTGAGTGGCCCGGGAATTCTACAGGCCTCCAATTACTGGCAACCGGGAGAACCGATTACTATTAGTTTATTGCCAAACCATAAAGTCTATGAAGAGTTAAAGAAACTCAAAAAGAACAATCAAAGTCTGCAAAAGTGGTTGAATCGATTTTGGCCTAAACGGCTTACTCAGGCTTGGCTCAATTGGTTTCCGATACAAACGCAGTTGGCAAATTTGACGGATGAAACCCTAATAGATTATGCAGAACAGATACAGAACTGGGTGCTTTATCCAAGTGATACTGCTGGTTATCATAAAGCAGAAGTGACGCTTGGCGGAGTAGATACCGATTGCATATCTTCAAAAACTTTTGAGGCCAAGCAACAGCCTGGCCTCTATTTTATAGGCGAAGCGCTTGATGTAACCGGCCAGTTAGGCGGGTACAACTTTCAATGGGCCTGGGCCTCAGGTGTGGCTTGCGGTCAAGCGCTTTAATGTTGCGAAAATACAGTTTGTCCTTTGTTCTCAAGTCATTCAAAGACACCCAAAATCTTTCTACTCATAGAAATACTGTAGTTGTTTATCTACTTGATAGATTCAACTGCGCTTTTCTTCAAAACATGTACCCAAGCCAGTCTATATGTCCTTGTAGTGGTACAGTGAAATT
>DBOI01000163.1 GCA_002299245.1 Hydrogenovibrio sp. UBA650 | reverse complement strand
GTGCGAATGGCACAGCTGTCGTGGAAAGCCCTTGGTTGTCTTTTTCCCAGTCAGCTTGGTCACCGCCATGGTACTTAATGGCTGAAAGCACGTTTATGCCAAGTTCCTCAAAGTCCTTCTTGCGTTTTTCACCCGAGTGAATAGAACGGAAGTTGATGATGACATCTGCAATCATTTTGTCGTCGTGAGTTAAAAACTCCTTAAACTTACGTTTCTTAATCCGGTCAGAAAAGTAGTAGGTGATTGGCAGAATATTTTGTTTTTCCAACTTGCGGATAAGCTGGTCAACATGCGCTGTAGAGATGGTTGAGATATTTCCTTTGTAGATTGCAATCCCAACGACTTTTTGTTCAATTGAAGTCAATTTTTTGAAGGATAGATACTCGTCGAGTGTACCGAATACTTTCTGCTCTGCATCCGGGTGATAGATTGCCATATTAGGGAAAATAATCGGTTCGGGAATTTCATCAATTGAGGCAGTTTTAAAAATATCATTGGCGAGAAATAGCGGCATAGCCTGGAAGTTCTGCGCACCACCATTGTTATAGTAATTAGCGATTATTTTGGTGTTTTCGAGTGAAATATTCTGGTGATATGGGGTCTTCTTTTTAGCCATCATTGGTAGAAAGGTGACTTTTGGATTTGCCTTAATTGCGGCCTGGTATTTCTTGTATCTGTCTAGTCTACGCTTGTTGCGCGCATCCAGAATGACCATGTCAAATTGAGCAAAAAACTCTGTGGCATCTTCTGGCTTTAAAGTTTCAATCATCTGCAGTTTGAATCTGATATTTACATCTTGTGACTTTTTATTAAAGTTCAAAATCATCGCTTCACTTGTATGGGAGTTACCCAAAACCAGAACACGTTTACTCGACGTTTCTTCGGCATGAACGGTAAAACTCAAAAGTAGGATAGAAAAGAAGCTGAAAACAAAGTTAAAGGCTAAAAGAGTACGTTTCAAAACAAAATCACCAGTAAGAATAATAATTCTCGTTATTATACGCATTTGAAAAGCTAGTAATTACCTTATAATGAGCGCTGGAATAATAATTGAGGTTACCCATGGTAAATGTTGCTTTAGAAAACTTAATGTATGAATTGTCAGGCCTGTTTTTAACGCCGGTATTGATTTTGATTTTAGCCGGATTTGTTTTCGCTTTTTTTCAACTTGGTGTGTTTTTGATGGAAATCTGGCAACGCAATAAGTATGCAGAGGATTTCAACAGAGGCTACCCAATCCACAACTATCATCAAAATAACAATATCAATGATGTCGACAAGTTAGAACTATATGCCTTTAAAAAACTGGAATTGATTGCCTTGGTTACTCGTGTTGCGCCAATGCTCGGGTTAGTGGCGACCATGATTCCTATGGGGCCTGCACTTAAGGCTTTGTCTGATGGTAATGTTCAAGGTATCAGTGAAAACCTGATGATCGCTTTCTCAGCGGTAATCTTGGCTTTGATTACTGCCTCAATCACTTCATGGATTACTCACAAGCGCAAAGGCTGGTATGCTCAGGAAGTCATCACTATTAAGGAGCAGATGCAGTGAAATTACTCCAAGAAGACGAAAGTCTAAACCCTCTATTATCGGCAGTAAACTTGGTGGATATTTTCTTGGTTATTATTGCTGCATTGATGATCTCAATCGCAATCAATCCATTGAATCCGTACAGTGCAGAAAACGTTACCGTGATTAAAAACGCCGGTAAACCCAATATGGAAGTCGTCATTAAAGACGGTAAAGAGATTACTCAATACAAATCAACAGGCCAGATAGGCGAGGGTGAAGGTGAAAAGGCCGGAGTAGCTTATCGCATGAAAGATGGGTCGCTGGTTTATGTGCCAGAGAAGAATAATTAACTAGCTAGCTCATCTCTAAAATCAACAATTTATCGACTTACCTGTTCGGGCGCCGAGTTCTTGGTTTCTGCGTTGGAAAATCGATATTTGCACCTGCAAACTCAGATTTTTTGGCTTGGATTTGTTGATTTTAGAGGCAATCTGGACAGTCAATGACCTTGGTTGAAAGAAGCATCGTTTAAAACCACTTTTTTAATGCTTCAGTAACTTTTTAAATCTGAGTTTCGATTATCATCTGATTATTGAAAGCTGCAGGAGGATAATCAAATGCAAAAGCTGAGAGTAGGCCTGGGATTTTTTATTTTGATCTCCGCCTATATTTTATTGATTCCAGGTATTACCGAACCTGTTCTCCATGTAAAAACTACGCTCGACAAAGCTGAGCTCGCGATTTTAGGAAAAGAGGCTATTCTGTCGAGTGATGCGATTCCTAACTTTCTGATGCCGATGGCGATGGAAGTGCTAAACCAGGTTCAAGTAACCGGAACTGTGGTGATAAATGATAGCGCTAAAAGTATTTTGGGTACTTCCGAAGAGCTGTGGAATGATGGCAACCATTTAGTTGCGTTTCTGATTATTTTTTTCAGTGTCTTTGTACCGGCAATAAAGCTATTGTTGCTAAGTGTTGCTGTCGCGTTTAGAGAGTCGCAACTTGAAAGTAGACTGGCTAAGGCCAGTGCAGCGATGAGTAAGTGGTCTATGGCAGATGTATTTGTTATGGCATTGATTATCTCTTTTCTAGCGATTAAAGCCAGCTCAGGGCATTCGAGCATGGTAACCAATGAAATAACCTTGGAGATCGGCTTCTATTACTTTTTAGGGTACTGTCTGTTATCGATTTTGGCTGGTCAATTTTTAATAAGCTCTAAATCTAGAAAAAATAACTGAAAACCTGTTCTATCTTGTAGTTATTATGAATTAAGTTTATATACTGTTTTTATAAGTAATTTGCATATACAAAAAAATAATTAAGCTATATTGCGTACTTTGTGTTAAGGTAAGTTGGCTTTAATACAATTTAGATAATTATTTATGGATTTGGAGATTAGTTATGATTATGAAAAACTTAACAAAAATAATTTTTTTGCTTGTTTTAGGTCAATTGACTTTTTCTGTTTATGCTTCGCCGGTAAATGTAAATAAAGCATCTGCAAATGAGATAGCGGAAGCGCTTAATGGAATTGGCCCTGCTAAGGCTGAAGCGATTTCTAAACACTGCAAAAAGATTAAATGCAGTAAGCCCGAAGACCTACTTGATGTAAAAGGAGTGGGCGCAAAAACGCTTGAAAGAATCACCAAGGATTTAAGGTTCAGTGATAAATAATTTTTTCAAGACCCCATCAATTAAAAGCCTGGCAGTTATGCTGGGCTTTTTTATTTTCTGCCTAGAGTTGGCGTCGGCTCAACAAGGTGTTCCGATTGAGAAAAGAGTAAGTGACAAGCTTATCCTTTTAAAAAACTACGACTCTCAACAAAATTTGAAGGGTTGGGTTTTTAGTGAGAAATATGATGGTATGAGAGCTTATTGGGATGGCGAAAAACTAAGCAGTCGAAATGGTTATCAGATTATTGCTCCAAAGTGGTTTACAGCAGGTTTTCCTGATTTTGAATTGGACGGCGAACTCTGGCTAGGGCGGCAGAAGTTTGCTGAATTAATGACAATTGTTAAGGATTCATCTCCCGGTTCTGGCTGGGATAAGGTTTCCTATCAAATATTTGAAGTTCCAAACCAACCTGGAGATCTTTATCAAAGATTAGCGGTATTGGAAAAGTTTCTTAGACAGCAACCAAGCTCGTTTATCAAAATCGTAAAGCAAGAAGCAGCTCGGTCTCATAGTCAAGTTGAAAAAAAGCTTTTGGAAATCACTGCTGCAGGTGGCGAAGGGCTGGTTTTAAGAGATGCGTCCAAACCCTATCTTTCAGGCCGACAAAACTCAATTCAAAAGGTTAAACAGAAACAAGATGCCGAGTGCACGGTTATAGGCTATACCCCAGGGAAGGGTAAGTATCTCGGACTCGTGGGTGCTTTAAGGTGTGAGCTAGTTACAACCCAGTTATCGCGCTTGTTTCCAAAGTTGAGTGCAACTAGACAGCAGGTAATTAAGATTGGCAGTGGTTTAACAGATGAGTTGAGAGCCAGGCCGCCAGAAATAGGTTCAGTAATCACTTTTCAATATATGGGAGTGACAAAAAATGGTTTTCCGAGATTTCCGGTCTATTTAAGACAGAAAAATAATGAGTAGATTTGCCTGCAGGCAGAATTAACAGGCCTGCAGAATAGAAGTATCCAAGCTGAAACAACTATGAGTTCATAAAGGCTTCGACTCGATCTAATGCCTTAACCAGATTTTCCATGCTGGTCGCAAAAGAGAAGCGCATATGATTATTTGCGCCAAAAGCAGAACCAGGAACGGCTGCAACCAGTTGCTGTTCTAGCAGAGCTTCGACAAATTCGGCATCAGTCGCATAGCCTTTTGCCTGCATGGCTCCAGAAATGTCCATAAAGGCATAGAAGGCACCATCTGCAAAGATGCATTTAAATCCTTCAAAAGAGTTGATTCTATCAACCACGTATTGATGGCGCTTTTTAAACTCAACCAACATGGTTTGGATACATTCTTGTGAGCCATTCAGAGCTTCAACAGCGGCGGCCTGTGAAATCGAACAAGGGTTTGAAGTACTTTGTGATTGAACCTTGCGCATACCAGCAATCAAATCAACAGGCCCGCCAGCATAACCGATTCGCCAACCAGTCATAGAGTAAGCTTTAGATACTCCGTTCAGTACCACTGTGCGCTCATATAGTTCAGGACAGACTTCCAGGATATTACTGAACTTAGCATCGCCCAGCATAATGTGTTCGTACATATCATCAGAGGCAATAATAATCTCTGGATGCTTAGCAAGTACATCGCCAATGGCCTTCAACTCTTCGGCAGAATAGACCGCACCAGTAGGGTTGGATGGACTGTTTAAAACCAGCATTCGGGTTTTTTTAGTAATTGCAGCTGAGAGTTGTTCAGCAGTGATCTTGAAGCCTTGATCAATGCCTGCTTGAATAATAACTGGCTGAGCACCAGCCAGCAGACACATCTCCGGGTAAGAAACCCAGTAAGGTGCAGGAATAATGACTTCATCACCATCATTCAGTGCTGCCTGACAGAGGTTGTAAAAGCTCTGCTTTCCTCCTGAAGAAACCAGAATCTGATTCATGCCGTAATCCAGACCATTGTCGCGTTTGAACTTGGCAATAATCGCCTCTTTTATATCCGCGGTGCCATCGACTGCGGTATAGCGAGTTTCACCATTTTCGATCGCTGCAATTCCGGCTGCTTTAATGTGGTCAGGCGTGTCAAAATCAGGCTCACCTGCGCCAAGGCTAATAATATCTTTTCCAGCGCGTTTTAGTTCTTGTGCTTTAGCAGTGATTACTAGAGTTAAGGAAGGTTTTACTCGATTGACACGATCAGATAACTGAGCCATTTATTGAAGATCTCCTTAGCCCGAATATTTCATGAAAACGCTTCAATTAGAAGTTTCAATATGGTTTTTGAAAAGCATCGGGGGTTGTTAAATAAGTACAGCTTGAACCCAGGGATTGCAGGATCCATTTTGGAGAAATTTGGCTGGTAATTTTGTACGCTTATCCATAACCTTAACTTGCTAGGGGGTTCTGATAATAGTTACAAACTTGCTCAGTCAAGTTGTCCCAAAATCTGATCTTTTCATGAATCATTCGGGCTGGTTATAATATCTTGCTATCCAGCCAGATTAAGAGGCAATCAGAAAGGGGTCTGTGCTGTTGATAATTCCCTTATTCTACTGGATTTTTACACTTTTATTAAAGGAAATATTGTGTCAAAAGCGTTTGAATTAGTTTCTCAATATGAACCCAATGGAGATCAGCCGACGGCGATTGCAGAATTGGTTGAGGGGATTGAAAATGGAGAGGCCTATCAAACCCTTTTGGGGGTGACGGGTTCGGGTAAAACTTTCACGGTTGCCAATGTTATCAAAACGGTGCAGAGACCAACCATTATCCTGGCGCACAACAAAACTCTGGCCGCCCAGCTTTATGGTGAGATGAAAGGGTTTTTTCCTAATAATGCGGTGGAGTATTTTGTCTCGTACTACGATTATTATCAGCCAGAAGCCTATGTACCGGCTTCGGATACTTACATTGCCAAAGACTCGTCAGTTAATGAGCAGATTGAACAACTGAGGTTATCTGCCACCAAAGCCTTGATGGAGCGTGAAGATGTGATTCTAGTCGCGACAGTTTCGGCAATTTATGGTTTGGGTGATCCGGAGATGTATCTGAAGATGATTCTTCAATTGCGCCTTGGGGATCAGATAAGCCAGCGCGATATTTTAACCCGACTTACTTCGATGCAATACACTCGTAATGATGTTGAACTTTGGCGCGGTACTTTTAGAGTGCGTGGTGATGTTATTGATATTTTTCCGGCCGAAGCTGAAGAGTATGCCGTGCGTATTGAGCTGTTTGATGACGAGGTTGAAACCATCTCCTGGTTTGACCCTCTAACTGGTGAGGTTGTATCGAAACCGACTCGTGTAACGGTTTATCCAAAGTCTCACTATGTGACTCCACGCGAAAGAGTTCTGGAGATGGTTGAACAGGTTAAGGTTGAGTTAAAAGATCGGCTTGAGCAGTTGCGTTCAATCAATAAGCTGGTTGAGGCGCAAAGATTAGAAGAGCGAACCAAGCTGGATATCGAGATGATGGTGGAGCTTGGTTATTGCTCGGGAATAGAGAACTACTCGCGCTATCTGTCAGGCAGAGAAGAGGGTATGCCACCGCCAACGCTATTAGATTACTTGCCAAGGAATGCTCTGATGGTGATTGATGAGAGCCACGTTACTATCCCGCAAATTGGTGGTATGTATAAAGGTGATCGCTCACGTAAAGAGAACCTGGTTGGCTATGGTTTTAGGTTGCCATCTGCTTTGGATAACCGCCCTCTGATGTTTGCTGAATTTGAGCGTTTAATGCCGCAAACCATATTTGTTTCGGCAACCCCTGCAAACTATGAAGCTGAGCATTGTTCAACAGTGGTTGAGCAAGTTGTTAGACCAACAGGCCTGTTAGATCCTGAATTAGAAGTTCGTCCGGCGCTTAGTCAGGTCGATGATCTATTGGGTGAAATCAAATGGCGTGCAGAGCAGCAACAGAGAATTTTGGTTACCACTCTGACAAAACGCATGGCGGAAAACTTGACCGAGTATTTGGAGGATCACCAGGTAAGAGTGCGTTATATGCATTCGGATATTGACACGGTTGAGCGCATTGAGATTATTCGAGACCTACGCCTCGGAGAGTTTGATGTGCTTGTTGGAATCAACCTGTTGAGAGAAGGTTTGGATATTCCGGAGGTTTCTCTAGTAGCGATCTTGGATGCCGATAAAGAAGGTTTTTTACGTTCAGAGCGCTCCTTGATTCAGACCATAGGTCGTGCTGCCAGGAATGTTGAAGGTAAAGCGATCCTTTATGCAGATAAGATTACTCGTTCCATGCGTTCTGCGATTGATGAAACAGAGCGACGTCGAGATAAGCAGATTGAGTTCAATAAAACTCATGGCATTACTCCAAAAGGTCTAAATAAGAAGGTCAGTGATATTCTCGATGACTCGCCTTATGCTACTAAATCGAGCAGGGCGACAACAACGGCTAAAGCCGCAGAAAACATGCCAAGCTACAATGAACAGCCACATCTGAAACCTGCTGAGCTGGCCTCACAAATTAAAAAACTAGAAAAGCAGATGTATCAAGCCGCTAAAGATTTGGATTTTGAGACCGCAGCTCAGTTAAGAGATCAGGTTAAATCACTGAAAACTAATATGGTTGGTATTGGGGATTTAAGTTAAAATACCCGGTTAATCGTATTGGGGGTGGCAAATTGATTAAAAACATTAAGAAATTCATGAATATAGGTTCAAGAAAACAGGGCATAATCAGCCTTCTTTTTCTATCAAGTTGGTTTATTGGCTTGGTAAGTGCTGATCAACGAATAAACTCTGAGTTAGAACAACAGGCCAAAGAGTTTCAACAGGGATTACAGTTGGCTCAAGAGGGTGACTTGAACCAAGCCTTACAAAAATGGCAGGCCTTGTCTGATTCGGCTGAATTGATTCCGCAGCTCAATCGAGCACTACAAAACAATATTGCTGTCGTTCTCATGAACCAGAAGCGGTATGATGCGGCTAAGCAACATCTTGACTTGGCTTTAAACGCGGATTCGCAAATCTCTACCACCATCGCAAACCTCAACAAACTCTACGCTTACGAAGCTCAAAAGGCCTATAAGAAGGTATTTAAGAATACTCAAGTCAAGGCACCAAGCGGTGAATACTTATATTTTGATCTGAAAAGTGCTGAATTGCCTAATAGTAATGTCATTACTAAAATAGAAGATATTGATTCGGTCAAACTTATTAAGCAGGCAACTGAAAGCTGGCGACAGGCTTGGAGTAATCAAGATGTTTCTGCGTATTTAGCCCATTATGATGCGAAAGCATTTATCCCGAAAGATGGTCTGTCATTTTCGACTTGGAAAAAGGGGCGTTATCGTAGTCTACAAAACCCAAAGTTCATCAATGTGGTTACCGACAATATCCAGGTCTCGCCAATTTCAGATGATCTTGTGCGCGTGAGTTTTTATCAGAGATATCATTCTGATCGTTTTAAAGACGATATTGAAAAAGTACTGCTTTGGAAAAAAAGCGGAGAGCAGTGGAAAATTGTTCAAGAGGTTGTGATCTATGCCGATTGATTGTATGAAAAACTCAAAACAGCTGCTTAAAGCTGTTTCGGTTTTATTTACTTCCAGCCTTACTCTTACTGTAAATAATGCAAACGCAGATTCAGTAATTGAGACGGAGCAGAAACTTCTTTCCGGATTATCTGCGATTAATGAACTCAAATTTGAGCAGGCAGTGGATACGTTTTCTGAACTTGGAAAAGATTATCCAAAGTACCGGCTAGCCCACCTGATTACTGCAGATCTATTGGCCACTCGTTCAGGGCAGCAAGAGTTGATGAACCTGGTTCATAAGCGCAACCCTAAGTCGGTTGGAAAATTGTTGGATGAGGCAGAGGTTAGGTGGCAGTTTTCTCGTGAAGAATTAAACAATTCCCAGCATTTTGATGATTTTGTAATCAAATCAGCTCAGCAAAGACATATTTTGTTAGTCAGCTTACAGGAGAGTCGGCTTTATCTATACGAGCGCGGTTCAAATGGCGATATGCAACAGGTAGCCGATTACTACGTGACAATGGGGCGTAAAGGTAGTGGTAAAAGAAAAGAGGGCGATTTGAGAACGCCTATTGGTGTTTATCATATGATTGATTTGCTACCTGGTGAAGATCTCCCTGATTTATATGGTGTTGGAGCCTTACCACTGAACTACCCAAATGAGTGGGATAAAAAGAATGGTAAGACGGGTTCCGGTATCTGGCTGCATGGTGTTCCAAGTGACACTTATATTCGCCCACCTAAGTCGAGCAGAGGTTGCGTTGTTCTGAATAATAACGTCATGGAAAAGCTGCTTGGACAGTACGATATTCCTTTTTCAACTCCAGTGCTCATCATTGATGAACAAAAATCTGCATTAGGTTTTACTGAGAGTAAGCAAGGGGTACTCTCTGATATTAAGGCCTGGTTAAATGATAATCACAGTGAGGTTTCTTGGGATAAAGTAAGTGTTTATCGATACCCCAATGAAAACAGCCTCTATTATGTAACCTTTCCCAACGCATTAGGCGACAGCTTGGTTCATCAATTTTGGCAGAGAAATGATTCTGGCAAATGGCAGGTTTTAATTGAATCGCAAGACCTGGTTGGTGAAAAGCTTAAACAACAGAAGTCGCAAGCCAGCAAAGTCAGGGACAGTCAAAATAATTTGTCCTGAAGTTGTCCTATTCACCAGGCTTTTTAGTATCAGTTAATTTAGCTGGTTTGGAAAATTTTGGGACAGGATCTTGTTCCATGCCTTTGATTTTGGTTTCTGTCCACTCTTCAATATCTCTCCACATATTGTATATTTCTTTTTGAGATGGCATGGAGCCTGCCGCTCTGAGTTCCAAAGTCAGTACAGGAATTTTTAGGTATTCGCCTGCATAGCGTCCCAGTGAGCCAGGGAAGGTTCCAAGCGCGCGGTGTTTTAACTGTCCAATTTTATTGGGAGTTGCATGGTCAGGACCGTCGTAATCGACTAGGCCATAAGGCGCATGCACAGAGATAATAGCATCTGGTTTGAACTCTTCGATAAGTGAGACCAACCATTGCGTTTCCGGTTCTGAACTTGATCTGGGTCCAGGGTAGCGACGTTTATTTTTACGGTAGTATTTTTTCCAGTAATCAATTGCAAGTTCGTCCCAGTCTGGAGAAGGGAAGTTTCTGTTTAGATCAACATTGTTCGCATTTATCCGCGTTGCAGGGCTACGAAATAAACCATCTGGGTTGGTGAGCGGTAAAAATAACCAATGTTGTTGATTATCTTGTTGGTGTTTGATCATGTTCAGCATCCAAAGGTATCCAATACTGATTGCCGAATATTCATCGCCGTGAATCCCGCTCATAAACAGAATACGTCCAGGTCTATTCTGAGTTTGTTTAGTGCCTTGTTTATTTGGTAATAAGTACCTGTAAGTTAAGACATCTCCTTCGACACTTCGATAATCACTTATTTTCAAGTCTAAATTCATGCAGCCTTTGAATTTAACAGTACGCAATTTTCTAGACCATCTTTTACAAAAATCTTTGATCTGGCTAGCTTCTTGTTGCGTAGTATTCAAACTTTTGTCGTTTGCAGATTGGTTATGACTCTCTTGAGCGATAACCGTTTTAGAAATAGATAATATAAAGAATACACTTATAGTAAGAGCGAGTATTTTTTTCATTTTAGAGTTATTGCTGTTCTTTTAGTGAGAATGAAACCTGTGAATTTGAAGATTCATAGAGTTCGTCTTCAGGAGGTGGTAACTGACTATTTAGTTTAATGTTTAGCCGGAGATCATTCATGGAATCGGCTCCACGCAGAGCATCTTTGTAGGTGATTAAACCACTTTCATATAAGTCAAAAATAGCCTGATCAAAAGTCTGCATTCCAAGAGCACTTGATTTTTGCATGACCTCTTTGATTCCAGAAATATCTCCTTTAAACATCAGTTCTGAAATACGTGGAGTACCAATCATTACCTCAACGGCAGCGATTAGTCCGCCACCAATTTTAGGTAGAAGTCTTTGTCCAACTACTGCTTTAAGGTTGAGTGATAGATCCATCAAAATATGATTGCGGTCGGAGGCAGGGAAGAAGTTAATAATACGATCTAAGGTTTGGTTGGTGTTGTTCGCGTGCAATGTTGATAGACAAAGATGTCCAGTTTCCGCAAAGGCGATCGCATGTTCCATTGTTTCTTTGGCTCGGATCTCTCCTATCAAAATTACATCCGGCGCCTGTCTTAAGGTGTTTTTTAACGCATTTTCGTAGCTGTCCGTGTCTACTCCAACTTCTCGCTGAGTGACGATGCTTTTTTTATGCCGGTGCATAAATTCGATTGGGTCTTCAATCGTAATAATGTGACCTTCTCTTTGGCTGTTTCTGATGTCAATCAAACTGGCAAGCGTTGTTGACTTACCAGAACCAGTACCGCCAACGATCAAAATCAAGCCGTTTTTATCCATGACAATTTCTTTTAAAATTGACGGCAGTCTCAGACTTTCAAAATCTGGAATCTCAGTACGAACAGCACGAATCACCATCCCCGGAGTTCCGCGTTGGACATAAACATTGACACGATACCTTGCCAGGCCAGCAATGTGATAGGCAAAGTTACATTCTTGGGTCTCTTTAAATTCGTCTGTTTGTTGCTTGTTCATTAACTGGAAGCATAAGCGTTCAGTTATTTCCGGTGTCAGCTTATCTTCGGTCAAGTTGATTAGTTCTGCATCTTTTTTCATGGTCGCAGGTCGACCAGCTGTAACAAAAAGGTCAGAACCACCATGGTTTGAGAAATGAACCAGAAGCTTATCTAATTCAGAGAGTTCTTGTTGATCGCTCATAATTTTTCCTTAACCTTATGCTTAAGCAAAAGCAGCCTTGTTCTCGGCTTTTGATCTAGCATATTCTTTGGTGATTAGGCCTTTCTGCATCAGCTCTGTCAGATTCTGATCCATTGTCTGCATCCCTATTTGTTTAGAGGTTTGAATAACAGAATACATTTGTGCAATTTTGGCTTCCCGAATCAGATTACGAATTGCGGTATTAACCACCATTATTTCATGAGCAGCTATTCGGCCTCCGGAGGTTTTCTTAAGAAGAGTTTGTGAAATAACGGCACGCAATGATTCAGATAACATTGAGCGAACCATCTCTTTTTCATCCGCTGGAAAAACGTCGATTATACGGTCGATCGTTTTTGCCGCAGAACTCGTGTGAAGTGTGCCGAAAACTAAATGACCGGTTTCTGCTGCAGTTAGGGCAAGTCGGATGGTCTCAAGGTCACGCATCTCACCGACAAGTATTACATCGGGGTCTTCACGTAGAGCAGAGCGAAGCGCATTATTAAAACCTTTGGTATCTCTATGAACCTCACGTTGATTAATTAGACAGCGAATCGGTTGATGAACGAATTCTATAGGATCTTCAACGGTCAGTATGTGAAATGGCGAGCGCTTATTAATAAAGTCAACCATGGCTGCCAGAGTAGTTGATTTACCTGAACCAGTCGGCCCTGTAACTAATACTAGACCACGCGGAAAACTGGATATGCTCTTGAAAATCTCAGGTGTATCCAAGTCTTCAAGGGTTAAGATTTTACTCGGGATTGTTCTGAAAACCGCGCCTATTCCTCGGTTGTGCATAAATACATTGGCACGAAAACGAGCGATACCAGGAAGTTCAAACGAGAAATCGGATTCTAGATCAGCTTCAAAACCTCGACGCTGCTCATCATTCATAATGTCGTAGACCATTGTCTGCAACTGTTCACGTTCAAGGTTTGGCGCGTCAATGCGCTGCACATCACCATCAATACGAATAATGGGTGGCTGGCCTGTAGAAAGGTGCAAATCGGATGCGCCTTGTTGAACACCGAATTCTAAGAGCTGGGTAATATCCATATGACATCGACCTTCGATATATGACGTACAAAATTAATTACAAATGCAATTTTAACCGCAAACGTAGCCATTTTGTACGATTTAACAGGCCTCAATTAAACCTTTATCAATTTGTGAATCCGATTTTATGGATAGTTGGTTCAATCCCAGCCTGCTGGTATTGTTTCCAGCGTATAGGTCCCATTTCCAATAGATATTCCGACTGGTCAAGAACCTCGATGGTACGTTGATACCTGTTGTGAAATTCACAAAAGCTAGGATGCATATTGATCAGTACGTCTTCACATGGCTGGCTTATGGTCTCGCCGTAGATCTGAATAGGAGCTGGGGCACTATTTTCAAGGGCGTGATGAATGAAACTTTCAGGTCTGAAACTCCACAGGTTTAGGTCGTAGCGCTGGGCTTCTTGATCATTGGGAAAACGTATATCAACCATTCGTTGTTGTTTCCAAATGGTTTTGAGTAACTTACTAAGAAACAGCTCTCTTTGATCTGGCTGCGAACTATTTAGAACATAAAAAAGCACATCGGCCGCAGCTTTTTCGTCTGCGGCTTTTGAATTGGTTGAAGCATTTTTAGAATGTTCCATTTAATTCTAGTTAGCCTGTTTTAGCAGGAAATCGACTAGTGCCGGAACAGGGCGGCCTGTTGCTCCTTTATTGCTGCCACTCACCCAAGCAGTACCTGCTATGTCTAAGTGAGCCCAATTGATATCTTTGGTATAGCGAGCCAAAAATTGTGCCGCTGTAATGGTTCCAGCAGGACGACCGCCAATGTTAGCCATATCTGCAAAGTTTGATTTCAATTGTTCATCCCACTCTTCACCAAGTGGGAGTTGCCAGAAACGGTCATAGGTGCGCTCACCTGAAGCACGAATTTGATCTACCAGTTGCTGGTTGTTACCCAAAACAGCAGAAACATGATGCCCAAGAGCAATAATGCAAGCTCCGGTCAAGGTAGCCATATCGATGATTTTGGCTGGCTTGTAAGTTTGTTGAACGTAGGTTAAGGCATCACATAGAATCAGACGACCTTCAGCATCAGTATTGAGAATTTCAATGGTTTGACCGGATAGAGAAGTGACAACATCGCCGGGTTTGACAGCATTGCCTGAAGGCATGTTCTCTGTTGAAGGGATAACACCCACCACATTTATGTTTGGCTTTAGCTCGCCGATTGCCTTAAAGACACCAAGCACGGTTGCCGCACCTCCCATGTCGTATTTCATTTCATCCATCGCCGCCCCAGGCTTCAATGAAATGCCTCCGGTGTCAAAAGTCACACCTTTACCGACAAGAGCAATTGGCGCTTGATCAGCATCTGCCCCCTGATAGGAAAGACAGATCATTTTCGGCGGAGTATCGCTACCTTGAGCTACTGCCATAAAGGCTCCCATGCCTATTTCAAGCATCTGTTGACGATCAAGAATATTGGATTCAAAGCCATAGGTCTTGGCAAGTTCTTCAGCGGTGTTTGCCAAATAAGTAGGCGTACAGAAATTACTTGGCATATTTGCCAGATCCTGGGTTAAGGCCATTCCAATTGCAGATGATTGTCCCTGGAGAGCGGCAGAAGTTTGTTGACTACATGGAAATATTACCTGCTCTAGATTCGGGTCTTTAGCTTGATGTTCACCACGGCTTTCATGAGTGTAGTCATAGAAACTTTTCTGGAAAATCATTGTATTTTGCATTGTTGACCAAGCGAGAGCAGCTTCTTCAATAGACTGTGGAGCAATAAAAACCAGAGCATTCACTGCTGTTTTTGTGCCGCAATGATCAAGTGCATCAGCCGTTGCTTTTACGATTGAGATGTAACTTTTGGCCGTTAGTTTTTCTAAGTTACCAACGCCTACCAATAGAACCCTATGCCATTGGGTTTTCGAAGGATCAATAAGCAACATGGTTTTTGATGGTTTTCCAGAGTAGTCTTGATTGTCAAAAAGTGATTTAACAGTGGTTGCCAAGACGTCTCTGTCAGTAATGTTTTCAACGACCTCTGGAATTTCTCCCTTGTCGTTCACAGGAAGAATAAGAGTGTCAGTTTCAGAAGTTTGGGTGTTAAAAGAGAATTGAATCGAGTTCATGCTGCCGATATTCCTTAATGTTGTTCTTTATTGTTGTTATGATCGCTTCGGTATAATGAGCGAATTGTAAATTATTAGATTTGATCTATTTTAATTGAGCGAAAACGTTTTTGCGAATACTCGATAAATATCTTCTCAAAGAACTGTCAT
Source organism: Hydrogenovibrio sp. UBA650 (assembly GCA_002299245.1). Taxonomy (GTDB): domain Bacteria; phylum Pseudomonadota; class Gammaproteobacteria; order Thiomicrospirales; family Thiomicrospiraceae; genus Thiomicrorhabdus. Next base: position 6,492 of record DBOI01000163.1, on the reverse strand, counting down.
TGACATTTATTGCGGTTTTAACAGTTCTGTTATTAATTACGTTTGGCAGCGAGGCAACCAGGTTGTTAGCTGAGGCCATGCAGGGCAAGGTGCCTTCCGAACTAGTTTTTAAACTGCTGCTGCTAAAAATCCCGCCTGCTCTTGAAATCATACTTCCTTTGGTTGCTTTGCTGGCGGTTATTCTTGCTTTTGGCAGGCTGTATCAAGATCAGGAGATGGTCGTTTTGCAAAGCAGTGCTATTGCGCCGCAATACTTCAAAAAAATGGTCGTAGTTTTCCTGCTACCTATAGTGCTGTTGATGGTATGGATTAGTATGCTGGTGTCACCCTGGACCTATCAACAGGAGAGAATATTGTTAACTGATGCTCAACAGATATCTCCCGTCAGTGGTCTGGTTGCAGGAAAATTCAATACATTGCCAAATAATCAAGGCGTGCTTTACAGCAAAGAAATTAGAGCTGATGGAACCATGGAATCTGTATGGATAAAACTGCTCTCAGCTGAAACTGACTTGATTTTGTCTGCTCCAATAGGTCGCTTTGAATGGATTGAACAAAGAGTCGTTCTGGTATTGGAGGATGGTTACAGCTATCAGGGATTATCCTCAGATTTGGTTACTGGAAGTCGCTCTGTGAGTGTCCAAAAGTTTGCGGTTTTTCGAGGCGTTTTACCTGAGTTGACACCGACCAAAGCGAAAACTAAAAAGTTTGAAAAACCAACAGTTGAGCTATGGGGCTCGGATGATCTTAAAGATCAAGCGATGTTACAGTGGCGTATCGCCACGCCTATCGGTATTTTAATCCTTGGTCTAATCGGTTTAAAAATGAGCCGAACCGGGCCAAGACAAGGTCGGTTTGCCAAAATTTTCTTAGCCCTGGTTTTATATATAGTATTCAATCAACTACTCATCGTTGGTCGAGAAGCCATAGAAAATGGTAATTTGCCAGTTGCGGTTGGGTTATGGCCGATCCTACTGTTGTTTGCTGTTTTTGCATTTTTTGAGTTTAGATTCAGGCAGATTTCGAATTCTGATGACAGTAAACAGAAGCTAGCTCCAATGGCGAGTGGAGGGCATCATGAATCGAATTGAGCGTTATCTTGGTTCAATTGTCTTTAATCACTTTCTTTTGGTAATGTTGGTGATGATGGTAATTTTTGCGTTTTTTGAGTTTATGAACCAGCTCGGCGATGTAAATGATCGCTACACTCTTGGACTGAGTTCTTTATACACTATACTGAAATTGCCTGTTTACAGCTATGAGGCATTTCCGGTGGTACTACTGATTGGAGCCCTGATGGGATTAGGCGCTTTGGCGAATCAGTCTGAATTGACTGTTCTCAGGGTGACAGGCTGGTCAATAAAACGCATTCTGTTTGCAGTGATAAAAACGGCACTGTTAATCTGGCTGTTAATGCTGTTCATCGGTGAGGTTATTGCTCCTCAAAGTGAAGCCTACGCAAAAAAAATCAAAGCTGAGGCTATGAATAAATCATTATCGATTGGATCAGGTGATGGTTTTTGGATTAAGGATGAAGACAATTTTATCTTTGTTGAGCAGGTTTTATCTAATAGCAAGCTTGCTGGAATTCAAATTTATGGCATGCAAGATGGCAAGCTCGCTGAAATTATTCAGGCTGAAGAGGCAAACTTTGACGAGGCCTGGAATTTTATAGATATCGATAAACAGGAATTGGTTAATAGCTCTTCGCCAGTCACCGAAAAGCTTTTGTTGAATATAAAGACTTCGACAGAAGCACAGTTAAAGATGGACTTTCCTCTTCTTCCTGAAGATATTACCAATCTGGATATTGAATCTCGATATTTGAGTGCCTGGTCACTGTATAAACAGATCAGTTTTATGCAACAGAATGATTTGGATGCGAGTCCTTATCTACTCTCGTTCTGGCGCAAAGTATCCATGCCATTGTTGGTAGTTGCCATGATAGCCGTTGTGTTCCCATTGATTTTTGGTTCTATGAGGCAGGTGGGGGTAGGGCAGAGGATCTTCTTGGGCGTTCTGATTGGAATGAGTTTTCATCTAATCAATCAATTGGCAGGAAACCTTGCTGTTGTCTATCAATTACCAATCGCATTGGCGGCTTTCCTTCCTGCTTTTTTATTGATTGGTGGAGCCTATTACTGGCTCGAAAAGGTAGATTGAATAAGGTTCAGGCCTGTAACAAATTACAGGCCTGAACTTTTTCTGTTTTAACTTAGTGGCCTACCTTCCTACACCATAGTAAGTGAATTCGTGATCTTCTAACCAAGGCTTATTGTAGAGGTTGCGTCCATCTAGAATGATTTTACTGCGCATCTTTTCAGATAGTGTTTCAATATCCGGCGACCAGAAGGCCTTGTATTCGATTAAGACACAGAGTGCATCGGCTCCTTCCGCAGCAGCATACATGTCTTCGTGGAAGCTCACTTTTCTCTGTTCAGCGGGCGTCAGGTGTTTATGTATCCACTTCCGGGACTCTTGCATGGCAAAAGGGTCATGCAGTTGTAGTTGACATCCTTGGTGAGCAAAGGCATTAATCAAGGCAACACTAGCTGCGCTTTTAACTGAGGTGGTATTGGGTTTGTAGCCTAGTCCCCAAATTGCGATTGTTTTGTCTTCTAGATTACAATCAAAATGTTGCCAGAGCTTTCTAAAGAAAAGTTCTTTTTGGTTGTCGTTAATTGTGATAACTGATTTCAAAAGACTTTGACCAGCATTATCGCTACTATGTGGCAAGAGTCGCTGGATTCGCTCAAGGTCACGAGTGAAGTTGTCGCCACCAAAACCTATCCCTGGGTAGAGATATGCACGACCAATTCGTTTGTCTGCACCTAATCCCAGACGAACTTCTTCAATATCGGCACCTGTATTTTCGGCAATGGATGCCATTTCATTCATTAATGAAATTCGGGTTGCGAGCATTGCATTTGTTGCATACTTAGTTAGCTCAGCGGATGCCGGACTCATTTCTACAATGACATCTTTGTTTCGGTTAAAAGGCGTATACAGACGACGGAGTTGGTCTTTAATTTTTTTGCTATGGGTTCCTATGATGATTCTATCGGGGCGAGTAAAGCTCGCAATCTGGTGCCCGTCAGAGGCAAAATCAGGATTGATAGCATATTCTAATTGGGCGATATCGATAATCTGATCTACTATGCCGATAGAAAAGTTACTACGTACAACAATTGTACTGTCGGGATCTGCATGTCGCTTTAACAATGTGGCGATTTGTTTGGCTTCTCCACAGTCATCGGGTCCCAGGGCAATGATATGGGTTTCTGCTTCGCTATTGAGGGTGTCAGACACTGTAAGGCGTTTGGCACTGATCTGAGAGTCGAGCAGTTTGCTTAAACCTGGCTCGGCTTCATCGCCATGAAGCTCGCCAATTAAAGTTACGTTGTTACCAGTCTCGGCCAAGCAGCCAGCACAGACCATGGCACTTATAGTGCTTCCAAAAACATTAATTTTCATGGTTTATGTCCCAAATACTATGTAAGATTCCCTGAGTTGAAGCATCGAACTCAGATGGATCTTTTTGTTCAATTTTTTCTAAGATTTCCAGGGCAATTTGTTTACCGAGCTCAACTCCCCACTGATCAAATGGATTGATGTTCCAAATGACAGACTGAACAAAAACTTTATGTTCATAAAGTGAGATCAGCATACCTAGATGCCTTGCATCGAGCTTTTCTAACAGAATAGTATTAGAGACTTGACCTCCAGGGTAATCTTTGTGAGTGTCTTGATCGGTTTTACCGATCATTAAAGCTCTGCTCTGCGCAAGGCAGTTGGCAATATTCAGGTTGTGGTGATATTTGTGACGTTCGGTTTTTCCTGCTGGAGTCGCAAACAGAACAAAGTCAGCCATAACACGCTCGGTTCCTTGATGCATCAACTGGTAAAAAGCGTGCTGCGCATTTGGGCCGACTTCCCCCCAAAGAATTGGGCAGGTTCTATAATCAACAAAGCCGCCTTCGCGATCAGTGTGTTTACCATTACTTTCCATTTCTAGCTGTTCGAGATAGCTCGCTAGGTACTTAAGCCGCGAATCATAAGGCAGTATTGCTTGGCCAGCAACTTGCAGAAAGTTTATATTCCAAACCCCTAAAAGCCCTAATAAAACAGGTATATTGTTTTCAAAAGGTTGTTCTTGAAAATGGACATCCATTTCATGTCCGCCGCTCAGAAAGGCTTTAAACCCTGCAATACCTTGTTGGATGGCAATGGTCAAACCAATTGCAGACCATAGCGAAAAGCGACCACCAACCCAGTCCCAAAATTGAAGTTGGTGGTCTGGAAGAATGCCCCACTCTTGCATTTTAGGTACATTGGTTGAAACACCGACAAAATGTTGCATGGTTCCAGCTTCACTTTGTGAGTGCTGCTCAACCCATTCACGAGCAGTCTTTGCTAAAGAGAGAGTGTCGATAGTAGTAAATGATTTGGAAGCGACAATAAACAGAGTGGTTTCTGCAGATAGCACCTTAAGCAGGCGCTGTAGCTGGGTCCCATCCAAGGTTGAAACAAAATGCAGTTCTGGTGCATTGACATTTCTTTGACCTTTTAAGGCATGGGTAATCATCAATGGACCTAGGTCACTTCCTCCAACCCCAATATTGATAACGTCGGTGATCGCTTTACCAGAAAATCCACGCAACTGCTTAGAGTGGAGGCGATCAACCAGCTCTTCCATCTTGTGCCATTCGTTACAAACCTCTGGTTTTGGGTTGTTTACGTCTCTTAAAAAGGTATGGCCTGCTGCTCTGCCTTCGGTATGGTTTACTTTGTCTCCAGAGAGTAGTTTTTGTATCCAGGCTTTGAGCTCTGCCTGTTCGGCAAGTTCAAGCAGTGCGTTTCGTTCTTCAGCAGTAATATTCTGTTTTGAGTAGTCAAACACCATACCTTCCATAGTGGCATTGAATTTCTTGAACCGATCATTGTCTGTGTTAAACAGGCCTGCTAAATGTCTCTGTTTGGCCTCAAGGGATAATTCCTCAAGTTTTGAATATGCATCAAAGTTTTTCATTGCTGTACTCTTTTAACCAGTTTTTGAAATCACTACCTAATTCAGGATGATTTAGGGCAAATTCAACGGTGGCCTGCAGATAACCGAGTTTATCGCCACAGTCGTAACTTTGCCCTGCCAGGCGATATGCATCGACATCGGTGATCTCCATGAGTTGGGCAATGGCATCAGTTAGCTGGATTTCATTACCAGCTCCCTTTGGAGTTACCTTAAGTAAGTTCATTATCTGATTATCAAGGATATAGCGTCCAGTAACAGACAAGTTAGAGGGGGCTTCTTCCGTTTTAGGTTTTTCGATTATAGCGGCGATTCTTGAAGATTTTGCAGGTTCTATGTCAGCTCCTAAACAGTCTGCAATACCATATTTATGGACTTCTGATTTCGGAACTGGTTCAACCATAATCTGACTCTTGCCCGTTTTTTCAAACTCAAGAACCATATTTCTCAGGTCGCTTGATTCATTGTTCAAAATAACGTCTGGGAGGATAACACCAAAAGGTTCGTCACCAATAATTGGTGCAGCACAGAGGATAGCGTGACCTAGACCTAGGGCTTGAGGTTGTCTAACAGATATAATATCGGCGTCTTCTGGAAGAATGCTCTCGACTTTCTGCAATAGCGCCGTTTTATCTTTAAATGCCAGAGTTTTTTCCAATTCAAAGTTATGATCAAAATGGTTCTCTATGGCTCCTTTCGAAGAGTGGGTAACCAGAACAATATGGGTAAACCCTGCATTGACCGCCTCACGAACAACATATTGGATAAGTGGTTCGTCTACTAAAGTAATCATCTCTTTGGGAATTGCTTTTGTTGCAGGTAGAAAACGCGTACCTAAACCGGCAACAGGGATAATTACTTTAGAAAGCGTGTTGGACATGAGGGCAAGCTCCTTCGTTGATAGTGTGTTCAGTATTTATTTTAGTAATCTAAAACTTCTCTTCTGAGAAGTAAACCTAGTGTAGTGTCCTAAATTAGGCAACATAACAATAAGCCGCTTTGCTTTTCAAGTCATGGCGCAGCTTTTAGGCCATAGCCAGCTCTTGCGATTGACTGTTGGGCGGTGGCCTAGCATATGACATTTTCTTGGCTCACTAATTACATAGCACCGTTTAGGACACGACACTAAAATGGAGCACCGTTGCCCCATTCGTTAACGTCTCAGAAACATGAGACTGGAAATGTCTATTTTCTTAATTCTGGTTAGTCTTTAAAACCAACAATTCATCGTTCAAAAAATAGAGTTGGTGATAGTGATCTGATATGCACTTTCGTCCAATTCTAGCAGAATTGTAGCGGTTTAGTCCCTGCAAATTGTGATGCTTTTGTTAACTATTATCAATTTTGGCAGCTCTAAGCTGTTAGCAACCGCCTTCGATTTTTGATTTTCATTATTGGTCATTCGCATTTTTAACTGTATTAGAATTAACATGTTTTGTAATTCTATAGAGGCCTGTTGATGGCAA
>DBOI01000162.1 GCA_002299245.1 Hydrogenovibrio sp. UBA650 | reverse complement strand
CTTCTTGTTAATATTTATAAAAAATGGCCAAATCTCCCATTTGGTTGCCATATATTTTTTATAAATGTGTGTCTTTGGCGTTAAGTCCGACAGGCTCCTAGAGGCTGTAGAGCTTTTGGTTTTAAAACTGCACGCATACCAAGCGATGTCGTATTTGAGACATCCGGAGAAGTCTGTCTTAAATTTAAGGCTAAAAACAAACAGGCTACCACCAAGAAAAAAAAGGACGGTTGGCAGGCTTAAGTTTTATCAATTAGGTCAATTTAGCTTTTAAGAGGCTCCAATCAAACGACTCTCCCGGATCGGTCTTACGCCCCGGAGCTATATCACTGTGACCAACCAGATCACTCTTTGCTATCGATGGATAGGCCTGCCAAAGTGCTTTGATCAGTTCACTTAAGGCTCGATATTGGTCATAGGTGTAAGGGATATCATCCGCCCCTTCTAGCTCAATGCCAATTGAAAAATCATTGCATTTCTCTCTGCCACAGTACTCTGAAACTCCAGCATGCCAAGCTCTTTTGTTAAATGGAACGTATTGAATAATTGCGCCATCTCTTCTTATTAGCGCATGAGCCGACACTTTGAGCTGGTGAATAGATTGATAGTATGGGTGCTCATCAGGGTTGAGTTGATTGGTAAACAACTGAGTAATTCCAGCCCCACCAAATTGATTGGGTGGCAGACTGATACCATGAATCACAATTAGCGCTGGTTGAGTAGCGTCCGGCCTTTGATCGTGATTGGGGCTTTCAATAAAAGACACCCCCTTCAACAGACCACTATCAACGTCTACTTCACAACCGTGATTTTGTGGATTACCCTCTATTTGATCCATTGCTAACTTCATTCACACTATTGACGGATACTCGTTATAATACAGCGCATTTACTGGCTTTGCATCAACAGTTATATAGAGCCGAACCCCTAATTTAAATTCACAAAATAACTGCACAATCAGATGAACGATATTAACTATTTTGAAAGCATTGAAGAGACCGTTGCCACAGCGCTTAATGAAGACATTAAAACGGGTGACCTGACCGCAGGTTTGATCTCAGAAAATATTCAAGCAGCAGCGCATATCATTTGTCGGGAAAATGCTGTGGTTTGCGGACGACCTTGGTTTGATGAAGTTTTTCGACAAATCGATGAGAGTGCAGAGATTATCTGGCACTGCGAAGAAGGTGAAAGTGTTGAAGCAGATCAATTGCTCTGTGAAATTAAGGGGTCAGCAAGAAATATTCTGACTGCGGAGAGAACTGCACTCAACTTTTTACAGATGCTATCGGCTACAGCAACCATTACTGGAAAGTACGTTAAGTATTTGCAGGGGACCAATACCAAGCTGCTCGACACACGCAAAACCATTCCTGGTTTACGCCTAGCCCAAAAATACGCCGTTGCCTGTGGCGGAGGCCAAAACCACCGTATTGGTTTGTACGATGCAATTCTCATTAAAGAGAACCATATTATTGCGGCTGGCGGCATTGCCGAAGCTGTCGGCTTAGCAAAATTTCAGCACCCCGGTAAAACGGTTGAAGTTGAAACAGAAAATTTGGAAGAAGTGCAGGAGGCACTTAAAGGCGGTGCTGATATTATTATGCTGGATAACTTCAGTGTAGAAATGATGCACAAAGCGGTTGAAGTTGTTAGTAAACAAGCTAAACTTGAGATCTCAGGAAACGTGGAAATCCAGCACCTTAAAACGCTGGCTGAAACCAATGTTGACTTTATTTCAACTGGGGCAATCACCAAACACATTAAAGCGATTGACCTTTCTATGCGCTTTAAAATGACAAAGTAGTCATTTCAAAACACATTTCTTTATTGATTACAGACTGTTGTATTGAGGTTACCTCTATACATCAGGTCTGTTTTATATAAAATTACTATTTATTTGTTTAAGAGACTGATTTAAGTGCACGATCACCTACTGTTACATATCGTTTTGTTATTGACGCTTGCGGTTATTGTTGTTTCTGTATCCAGAAGAATGCACTTTCCGCCAATTCTTGGCTATATCATTGTTGGGATTATTGTCGGACCTTCTGGTTTTGCCTGGATTGAAAAAGAAGAAAACATCGAGCTTCTCGCTGAATTCGGTATCGTGTTCCTGCTATTTGCGATTGGACTCGAATTCTCGATTTCGCAAATGTTGTCGATGAAAAAACAGGTATTTGGACTCGGAACCATCCAAGTCTTTACCACCGGTATTATTGTCTATTTGATTGGTCACCTAGCCGGCTTAGATCCGAATACAAATATCGTTATTGCCGGAGCCTTCGCGCTCTCCTCTACAGCTATAGTTATAAAGCAGCTCACCGAACAGTCTGAACTCCATTCGCGTCACGGACGTTCAACAATTGGCATACTTATTTTCCAAGACATTATGGCAATTCCACTGCTGATCCTGATTCCAACTCTAGCAATGTCTGAAGGTGACAATCAACTCACCTGGGCGCTAACGATGGCATTTGTAAAAGGGGTTTTAGTTGTTGTCATTATGCATATGATTGGCAAGTACCTGCTGCGGCCTTTATTTCATGAAGTGGCTACAGCTAAATCACAAGAATTGTTCACCTTGACGGTACTAACTGTTGCACTGGGAGCCGCAGCCTTTACCGAAGAGATGGGCTTATCGATGACTCTAGGCGCATTCCTTGCCGGAATGATGTTGAGCGAAACAGAATATCGCCACCAGATCGAATCTGATATCCGTCCATTCCAGGATATTCTATTAGGGCTGTTCTT
>DBOI01000046.1 GCA_002299245.1 Hydrogenovibrio sp. UBA650 | reverse complement strand
AGCAGCTTGAATCAATCTAGCTAATTACTCAGTGGCCATACCTATCAAAACCTGTCTCACAGTTCAAAATCTTACTCTTTAAAGAGTAAGAATAGACTGCCTTATTAACTCCTTTAATGGGCAGTCATTATCCTTAGTTTTCTTTTTAATCAACTCTATAAGTTATTGTTTTTTTACCCAGGTGTTGCATTTTATAATTAAAGGTAATAATATATTACTAAATGGAATTAGGTAATCATTGAGATTAATACTAATTAAATAATTTAAATGGATTTAACAAGAGCGGCTAGACCATGAATAACGCAAAATTAGAAAGAAAGCTCAGCAAAACCTGGAAGCAGCTTCTAAAGGCCAATGTACAGCATGATGAACACCATGCGGCAGAGCTCTTCAGAGAGATGATTGCACTAGAGATTGAGCAGAAAAAACGTAAACACTGATTAAAGCTATCTGTAGTTTTCCAAACATATAAAGCGAGTAATAACCGAGTTTATTGCTCGTTTTTTTAGTTTTTAAGAAAAATAGAAAAAATAAAATGGTCGGAGTGGCCGGATTTGAACCGACGACCAACGGTCCCCCAGACCGCTACGCTACCAGGCTGCGCTACACTCCGATTGTGATGTGTTAGGAAACTAACAACAGTAGAAACCGATTAGATTATTTGTATCGGCCTTGAATATAGGTGCGAAACTCTTTTAGTTCCGACTGGATCTGTTGGAGCTCTTCAACCACAGAACGCTGTTCTTGATCGAGATTACTATCACTGACATCAAGATGTCGTTTTGATAGCCTTACCTTTGCTCCCGGGATGGTAAACCCCTGATCATGTAGAAGACTTTTGATTTCTAAAACCAAAAGTACATCTTTTTTCTGATAGTAACGTCTACCTCTGCGTTTACTCGGTTCAAGCTGAGGGAAAACCTGTTCCCAGTAGCGCAAAACATGAGATTTCAATTCTGAAAGCTCTGCAACCTCACCGATGGTGAAGTACTTTTTGTCAGGTAGCTCAATTTCGAGCTGTTCTGCAATTTGGCTTGAAGAGTTACTCTTTGCCATAGTTATCGATTTGCGCCCGCAGTTTTTGACCAGGCTTAAATGTTACCACTCTTCTCGCGGAAATGGGAACTTCTTCTCCGGTTCTAGGGTTACGGCCAGGACGTGGAGCCTTGTCACGCAACTCAAAGTTACCAAAACCTGATAACTTAACCTGCTCGCCAGAGACCAGTATCTCACTGATCTCATCGTAAAACTGCTCTACTAAATCCTTAGATTCGCGCTTGTTAAAACCAAAAGTATCCGCCAGATTTTGGGCAATATCTGCTTTAGTTAAAGTTGGCATTATCCTTATCCTTCTCGTTTTTTTTCGAGCTACTTAACGTAGCTCTGCATTTACTGCTTGTTTTGTCGCAGCCAGAATTTCATTAACCAGAGAATCCACTTCTTCATCCTGAAGCGTTCGTTCTGGATGTTGAATTCTCAAGGCCACAGCAACACTCTTCTGATGTTCTTCAATACCTTGTCCGCGATAAATATCAAATATTTCAATACCCTGCATAATATCAGAATCTACTGACTGAATGGCATCAACTAACTTCTGAACCGGAGTAGCATCTTCCATAACAAATGCTAGGTCGCGTTGAGTTTCAGGGAACTTAGAGATAGGTTGTGCAGCCGGCACGTCCATAGTCATCAATGCATCTTGACGAATTTGGAACATAAATACAGTGCCACTCACACCCATGGTTTTTACCAGTTGAGGGTGCAGTTGTCCCATAACACCCACTTCTTCACCGTCTTTCATTAGAGAGGCCGCTTGACCAGGATGCAGTGCTGGGTTTTGAAAGGCCTCAAAACGCACCTTGCCTGTTTGGTGACTCATCGCCAATAGTGCTTCTACATCACCTTTCAGGTCGTAGAAATCGACATTGCGATTCACATTGTCCCAACCCGCATTTGAAGCAGGTCCAACAATCGCACCACCCAACATTGGAACTTGAGTTGCGCCCGTACCAGATGCATCATTGTCATTTTTATAAAACACCAGGCCTGCTTCAAACAGACGTACACGCGACTGTTGACGGTTCTGGTTATAGGCAATACTGTTTAACAACCCTGGAAATAGAGTGGTGCGCATCGCTTTCATATCTTCGGAAATTGGGTTCTGCAAAAGAACATACGGTAACTCAGGCGCAATCGCTTTCTGCTGGTTTTCAGCCACAAAACTGTAAGTCACAACTTCGTTATAGCCTTTTTGCACCAGTGCGTTCTTCAGTACATTCAGAGACTGCTCAGACTCATCCAACTCATTCAAAGTCATTGGTGCTTCAACCGGTGTCTCTGGCAGGTTGTTATAACCGTAAACACGACCGATCTCTTCAATCAGGTCCATCTCAATCGCCATATCAAAACGGAACGATGGCGCAGTAATATCCCAACCGGCATCATTCGCAGTGATCGCAAAACCTAGATCATTAAAGATTTTCTCGACTTGATTATCAGCCACTGCCACACCTAAACGGCTGGCAATGGTTTCACGACGCAGAGCTATGGTTGCAGGCTTAGGCATATTCTCTTCAGAAACCACTGCATCGAATGCACTGATATCACCACCGGCAATTTCAGTAAACAACTGCAATGCACGGTTTAGAGCACGCTCAGGGAGCAAAGGATCAACACCGCGCTCAAAACGCATAGAAGAATCAGTATGCAGCCCGTACTGACGTGCTTTACCGGTAATCGCCAAACGTGCAAAATGGGCGCACTCAAAGAAAATCTTGTCGGTTGCATCAGTTACCGAAGTTGACAGGCCTCCCATAATTCCAGCAAGTGCAATTGCGCCAGACTCATCAGCGATAACCAAGGTATTCTCTTCTAGAGTTAGCTCTTTTTCATCTAAAGTAACTAACTTCTCGCCTGCTTGTGCCATACGAACCTGAACTGCGCCTTGCAGTTTGTCCATATCAAACGCGTGCATTGGTTGACCAAGCTCTAGTAAAACGTAGTTGGTAATATCGACAACTAGATCAATTGAACGCAGACCAGAACGTTGAAGTTTTTGTACCATCCAAGCTGGAGTTTGTGCTGTCTTATCGTAGTTGGTTACCACACAACCAAGATACTTTGGACAGGCCTGTGCTTCTTGAACATCTATTTTCTGAGCGCAAGGTTCAGAACCCGCCATTTCCTTATCTTTAAATGGCTGAGTGAACTCTGCGCCACTGATTGCATAGACATCACGAGCAATTCCCAAAACACTAAAGCAATCCGCACGGTTTGGCGTTAGATCAACATCAACCGAAGTATCATTCAAATCAAGATACTCGCGTAAATCCATACCAATAGGCGCGTCTTCAGGCAAGACATGTAATCCATCTACGCCATCATCTGGCAGACCAATCTCGGTTGCTCCGCACAACATACCGTGTGAAGCTACACCACGTAGCTTGGCTTTTTTAATTTTGAAATCACCTGGAAGTACTGCGCCTACTTTTGCACAGCAAGCCTTCATGCCAGCAACCACGTTTTTGGCTCCACAAACAATCTGTACTGGCTCACCGTCACCCACATCTACCTGCGTGACGTTTAGCTTGTCAGCATCCGGGTGTCTCTCAACAGAGAGAACATGACCCACAACAACATTTGTAAAGTCTCCAGCAACTGGATCAATACCGTCGACTTCCAGGCCTGCTAAACTTAATTCTTCAGCTAAAGTGTTGCTGTCCCATTCTGGGCTCACCCACTCTCTTAACCAATTTTCACTAAATTTCATTTTCTAATTCCTTTGTCGATCTGCTTATTTGAACTGCTGTAAGAAACGCAGATCGTTTTCAAAGAACTGTCTTAAATCTTTTACGTTGTAGCGCAACATCGCCAAACGTTCCACACCCAAACCAAATGCCAGACCGGTATATTCATCAGGATCAATACCGACATTCTTAAGTACATTCGGATGAACCATACCGCAACCTAACACCTCAATCCAACGGCCATCACCAAATAGATCAGTGGCAATATCTACTTCCGCTGAAGGTTCAGTGAATGGGAAGTACGATGGACGGAAGCGAGTTTTTAAATTCTCGTCTTCAAAGAACTTGCGCAAGAACTCAATTAACAGTGCACGCAACTGAGCAAAGCTGGCGTTTTTCTCAATAATCAAACCCTCTACCTGGTGGAACATCGGCGTGTGAGTCTGGTCAGAATCGCAGCGGTAAACCCGGCCCGGTGCAATAACACGCAAAGGCGGTTTTTTGTTTTCCATGGTACGAATCTGCACACCAGAAGTGTGGGTTCTCAATACCGTATTTTCATTGATATAGAAGGTATCGTGCATGGCACGCGCTGGATGCGTTTCAGGAATATTCAGCGCTTCAAAGTTGTGCCAGTCATCTTCAATCTCAGGCCCCTGTTCAACATCAAAACCGGCATTCGAGAACAGAGTCTCAATGCGGTAAAGTGTACGAGTAACCGGATGTAAACTCCCTAGATCAGTATCGCGACCAGGAAGAGTAACATCAATGCTCTCCTCAGCTAGCTTCTTAGCAAGCTTAGCATCATCAAGTTGTTTCTTCTTAGCATTTAACAGGCCTTGTACAGCTTGCTTAGCTTCGTTGATAACTTGCCCAGCCTTTGGGCGTTCTTCTGGAGATAACTGACCCAGAGTTTTCATCATTGCGGTCAGCTCGCCCTTCTTTCCAAGATACTGAACGCGAAGTTCATCAAGGGCACTTAATTCAGATACTTCAGCAACGGCCGCTTCGGCCTGTGAAATTATCGATTGCAGTTGTTCTTGCATTTAACCAATGTCCTAAAAGGTATGATTCATTAATAGATATGCAACATACCACTCAGGGGAATAATATCTTGCATAGCTAAGACTGAGTCTTAATGAAAAAAATAGGGGACCAAGGCCCCCTATTCAATACTGGTCTAAACCAGTTCGCAATTAAGCTAAAGCAGCTTTTGCTTTTTCTGCAATTGCAGTGAATGCTGCTGCATCATGTACTGCAATGTCAGCTAATACTTTACGGTCAACCGCAATATCAGCTTTGTTACAACCATTGATAAAACGGCTGTAAGTCATACCATTCATACGAGCTGCAGCGTTAATACGTGCAATCCATAGGCGACGGAAGTTACGTTTTTTGTTACGACGGTCACGGTATGCATACTGACCTGCTTTGATTACTGCTTGTTTAGCAACGCGGAAAACTTTTCTACGTGCACCATAGTAACCTTTTGCAGCTTTAAGTACTTTATTGTGTCTACGGCGTGCGACGACACCTCTTTTAACTCTTGCCATGTTTCAAATCTCCCAATTAAGCGAACGGTAGCATGCGGCGAACCATCGCTACATCGTGATCGTGAATCATGCTTCCAGAACGAAGCTGACGCTTACGCTTTGTCGACTTCTTAGTAAGAATGTGACGAAGGTGAGACTGTTTACATTTGAAACCGCCAGAGCCGGTTTTTTTGAAGCGCTTTTTAGCACTACTGTTTGATTTCATCTTTGGCATTGAATGAAACTCCGCATTTAAGCGATACTCAGATTCAGGTTAACTCGAAAGCAATCCGAATAGAGTCACTTCAGTTTTAAATTGAACCTACTAGGTAAGTTCGTTAGGACAACCTACAGCACTGAGGGAGCTGCACCGGTAACCAATCTGAAAAAAATCGAATCAGTCCCAGTTGTTGTATATTTAGAAGAACTAACTCTAAGAGTTACTTCTTCCTAGTTCCTGGAGCAACCATCATTTGCATCTGACGGCCTTCCATCTTAGGCATTTGTTCAACGGTCGCAACCTCTTGAATGTCATCCCTAACACGTTCCAGCATTTTAAGACCCAGTTCCTTGTGAGTGATTTCGCGGCCACG
Organism: Hydrogenovibrio sp. UBA650; assembly: GCA_002299245.1. Classification (GTDB taxonomy): domain Bacteria; phylum Pseudomonadota; class Gammaproteobacteria; order Thiomicrospirales; family Thiomicrospiraceae; genus Thiomicrorhabdus. Next base: position 9,807 of record DBOI01000046.1, on the reverse strand, counting down.
GAACCAGATGGTTACCTTGACGCGATCACCCTTATCTAAGAATTTCATCAGGTTGCGTAGTTTGACCTGATAATCACCTTCCTCAGTTCCTGGGCGAAACTTAACTTCTTTAACCTGGACTTGCTTCTGCTTTTTCTTAGCTTCGTGCTGCTTTTTCTGCTGCTGGTAAAGGTATTTACCATAGTCCATGATTTTACAAACTGGAGGTTGTGCTTTCGCAGTAATCTCAACCAGATCCATTCCCGCATCTTCCGCTCTTGAAAGAGCTTCTTGAATTGAAACGATACCTGCCTGCTCGCCTTCTTCATCAATCAACCTGACTTCAGGTGTATTGGTGATAGCTTTGTTAATTCTATCCTTAGGGGCTTCCGGTTGTTGCGGTCTTCCACGACCTCTTCTGATTGCGATAGCAATTTCCTCCAGTTATTTAAATTTTTACAATGCGTCTCAATTAGCTTTGCGTTTCAAGGACTCGACCTAAATTTGAAATATCATTAGATAACAAGTCGATTAATTCTGCAAAGGTGAAAGAACCAAGGTTCTCACCGCTTCGAGCTCTTACATTCACGGTACCATTTTCGATTTCTTGATCACCTGCGACCAAAATATATGGAACACGTTGCATTGTATGCTCGCGAATTTTAAACCCAACCTTCTCATTTCTCAAGTCCGATTCGACTCTAAACCCATGTTTTTTCAATTTATTAGTCATTTCGACCACATAATCTGTATGGGATCCTGCGATTGGCGCTAAAACACATTGCACTGGTGCTAACCAGGTTGGGAATCGACCTTCGTAGTGCTCAATAAGGATTCCAACAAAACGCTCAAGCGATCCAAGAATGGCTCGGTGAATCATTACAGGGTGATACTTTTCATTATCCTGACCAATATAAACCGCGTTCAAACGCTCAGCTTGTGTCATTGAGAAGTCAAGCTGGATAGTACCGCACTGCCAAACACGGCCGATACAATCTTTAAGCTGGAACTCAATCTTAGGTCCGTAGAAAGCACCTTCACCGGGTTGCAATTTATAATCCAAGCCTGCGTCTTTTAAGGTTTCTTCAAGTGCCTCTTCTGCTAGATCCCAGACTTCATCAGATCCGACTCGCATCTCTGGACGAGTCGAGAACTTAACCGCAATATTATCAAAACCGAAATCGGCATAGGTCTGGTAAACCAGGTCAATACAGGCCTGTACTTCTTGCTTGATTTGCTCTTCAGTACAGAAGATATGCGCATCATCCTGAGTGAAGGAACGGACACGCATCAAACCGTGAAGAGTACCCGAAGCTTCATTACGATGTACCAGACCAAATTCAGCGATACGAATTGGCAGGTCACGATAACTAGTGAAATATCGGTTATAGATTTGAATATGCCCAGGACAGTTCATCGGCTTAATCGCATAATCGCGATTCTCTGTCTCAGTTGTGAACATATTGTCCTTAAACTTGTCCCAATGACCCGACTTTTCCCAAAGCGAACGATCCAAGACTAGAGGAGTACGAACTTCATCATAACCATTTTCCGCCAACTGCTCACGCATGTAATCTTCAACTACACGGTACAGAGTGGTACCTTTCGGGTGCCAGAATGCCATCCCTGGTGAGATATCTTCAACATGGAACAGGTCAAGTTGCTTACCTAGTTTACGGTGATCACGCTTCTCCGCTTCTTCCATCATATGCAAGTAATCTTTAAGACCTTGCTTGTCTGGGAAAGCAACACCATAGATACGCTGTAGCATCTTATTATCAGAGCTACCGCGCCAGTATGCACCGGCAACATGGGTTAGCTGCAACGCTTTTATGAAGCCCATATTAGGCAAGTGCGGCCCAACACACATATCAACGTACTCTTCATGAAAGTAGAAACCGAATTCCGTTTCGTCGGGAAGATCGCGAATCAGCTCAAGTTTATAGTCTTCACCACGCTCTTCAAAGGTTGCAATCGCTTGGTCGCGAGGTAACGTTTTCTTGATAACTGGGTATTTGGTTTTTGCCAGCTCTTTCATACGCTTTTCGATCTTTTTCAAGTCTTCCGGCGTAATTCTATGTTCCATGTCAACGTCATAATAGAAGCCATTATCGATCACTGGCCCTATCGCCATTTTTACGTCTGGGTACAACTGTTTCAGCGCATGTCCAAGCAGGTGGGCACATGAATGACGCATGATGTGAACGCCATCCTCATCACGCATGGTAATAATCTCTAAACTCGCATCTTCCGTGATCAAGTCACAGGCATCTTTTTGCTGACCATTGACGCGACCAGCTAGCGTCGCTTTTGCCAGGCCAGTACCAATACTTTCCGCCACTTGCATGACAGAAACTGCATCATCAAATTGTTTAGTAGAACCATCCGGTAAGGTTATGATTGGCATTCTTAGAATCTCTTTATATTTCACTAAATTGCAAGCGGTAAAACCGTCGCAACAAACTTAAAAACAAAGCCGATTATTGTATCACTTAAAACTCACGGCCAATCAAAAATATCAAGGATTATTAGTTAATAAGAACTGAAGCTTAATTAGGATAGAGATTACTTTAGGTCATGACGACAAATCATCGAACGAATTAAATGCCAATAGATTCAATATCAATTAGAGCGCTCTGAAGAATCTGGTCATATTGTTCGACTGATAAGTCGAAAAAATTCAGGGCAGAGATTAACTCAGCAGAAGGAGCAGATTGATCCTCAGCGGAGAGGTCGGCAATGCCATTCTCATAACCTAGCCTAAAGACTCCCTGCTCTGCTAAAAAGGTTAAATAAGCATTTGGCTGAAACCCCTCTGATGCTCTTGCTGGAGTATGATGAAAGGCAACTCCCATAATCACTTCAACGGGGAATTTCCAATCCTGCAATAAACGAGCGCCAACCATTGGATGATAAGTACCGAACATTTTACTCTCTGCTGCAGGCAGACGAGCGATGTCGTAATTGGTTAGTCTGAGCACCTCTTTGTACTTGTCACGGTCATGCATAGCTAACAGGTAAATACCAATATCTCGCATTAAGGCACTTAAAAAAGCGACACCAGCATCTAACTTCAAATGGCGTGCTAAGTGCTGCCCTACTATTGCAGACATCATTGAATGATTAATGTAGTGTCTATCACTAAACGGAGGTTTTTGGCTAAATGAGGTCTGATAGTGGAGTGCATAGGCGAAATTAGCTAACTCTTTGAAGCCAATTTTGACAATCGCTTCCTCTAAACTGGTTACCTCTTTGCCAGCATTGAATTTTGCGCTGTTGGCAAGCTTAATAATACCTGCCAACAAACGAGCATCCCGCGTGACTAAATCAGCAATCTGCTCTACGGTTACATCCTGATTATTAGATATCTCTCGATCCAGTTTCAGAAGTGCATCGGGAAAATGTGGCAACATATCGAGCGTTTTTAAACTTTCTAGAATCTCGACACTGGCATTTGCGCTTAATGATTCATCCATTTTAGGTTTTTGTCCAATGTTATCGTTAATAAATTTCAGCTTACGGAATTAGAATAAGACGTTAAGAATTTCATTATTCGCCGGCCGATTTTCAGCCAGCAAACCTTAGCTTAGCGGTTAAATATTAACCGAATCCGCATCTTCCAGCCCTTGTTTAATAGACTGATCGAATTGTTCTAACGATAAATCAAAATATTCCAGCGCAACCAGCAGTTCAGCTGAAGCTTCGTACTGTTCAATCTCGGGTAAGTCTGCAATTCCGTTTTCAAAGCCTGCTCTAAACACACCTTGTTCTGCCAAAAAAGTCAGATACGCAAAAGCTTTGAATTCATCTGGCGCCTTTTCCGGTGAGTGATGATAAGCAACCCCCATAATCACATCAGGAGGGAACTTCCAATCCTGTAGCAGACGCGCGCCCATCAAAGGATGTGCTGTTTCAAACATCTGAACTTCCGCATTAATAAGGCGAGAGATATCGTAGTCTGTTATCTCCATAACCTTAACGTACTTTTCTCTGTCATCAACTGCCAATAGGTAAATCCCAATATCGCGCATCAAAGCTGCCAGAAAAGCAAGGCCAGAGTCGAGTTTCAAATGCTCTGCCAACTGCTGAGAAACAAAAGCCGACAACATTGAATGGCGCATATAGTGTTGATCACTGAAAGGCGGTTTGATAACAAAGGAGTTCTGATAGTGAATTGCATAGGCTAAGTTGGCTAATTCCTTAAAGCCAATTCGCATCACCGCATCTGCCAAGCTGGTAATCTCTCGCCCTATACTTTGCACTGTTTGCTAATTTAATCAGCCCGGCAACTAGACGCGCATCTTGGGCAACCATGTCTACGACTTCTTCCACGGAGATATCGTCGTTGTTGCTGATCTCTCTGTCGAGTTTCATTAAGGTTCCCGGAGAGTGCGGCAGGGTTCCAAGTACTTTCAGACGGTCCAGTATTTCTTGCGTTATTGAGGTTTTAGTTTTTTCTGCCATTATAATTTTCCATGCTTGAGGAAAGACGAATTTTACTAGACAACATTTTACTCATTAATAATGTATAATCCCCACAAAATTTGAGTTTGATTGAAGATAACACAAGCATAATCTTTTGAACTCAGATTTTTATTTGCCAAGGGGCGGTCATTAGACCTGAGATCTCACATGAGAGCACCCTTTGAACCTGAACCAGCTCATACTGGCGTAGGAATGGCACACGGTCATACTGAACACTTTTTGAAGTGTACATATCTGTATTGAGTTTTCTAACTCAAGTGTTATCTCCTCGCCTTTAAATTATTTTATTAAAGGTGAATCAAATGAAACTAAAACAAACTGTTATTGCTATTAGCGCAATAATCGCAACTCAAACCGCGTTAGCGAAAACGCTTGATCCAATTATTGTAACTTCTGACTTCCGTCCGGCAGCCGTTGAAGAGACTCCGGGAAGCATTACCGTTGTCAATGATCTTGAATTGGAAAAGAGAGGTGCTCAACATATTGAGCATATACTTAATCTAGCGCCAAACGTAAACTCTGCTGCCGGAGCTTCGCGCTCACGTTTCTACCAAATTCGTGGTATCGGTGAACGCAGTCAATTCAACACACCACTAAACCCTTCAGTTGGCCTCAATATTGATGGTATTGACTACAGCCGCAGTGGTGGCGCTGGAACCCTGTTTGACGTAAAACAGGTTGAAGTCCTGCGTGGCCCACAAGGAACTCGCTTTGGTTCAAGCTCGCTGGCTGGAATGATCAACATTCACAGTAATGAAGCTACTGAAAACCCTGAAGGCAAAGTTGAAGTGACCATTGGTAGCCAGAATACCAAAGCTCTAGGCGTGGTTGCGAGTGGCCCTCTATCTGAAGACAAAAGCCTGTTAGGACGTATTGCGATCCATAAGCACACTTCTGATGGTTATATGGAAAACGACTATCTCGATAAAAAAGATACTCAAAACGAAGATGAACTGACCGGTAAAGCTCACTTGAAGTGGAAAGCATCTGAAGAACTGACATTTGATCTAAACCTGTTACATCTGGATATTGATAATGGCTATGACGGTTTTACTTTTGATAATAGCTACACCACCCTATCGGATGAACCCGGAAGCGATACCATTAACTCAAAAGCTTTTGCACTTAAAACAACCTGGAAAATGAATCCAGCAACCATTATGGAAACAACCATAACCAAAGCTGATTCCGATCTTACCTATAGTTTTGATGGTGACTGGGTCTACCCTAACTTTCACCCTTGGGGGTACAACGCTGTAGCGGAATATGATCGCAGCCGAAATAACAAATCAATTGATATCCGTTTTATGTCATCTGACAACGGCCGCATCTTTAACGACTCAACTGACTGGGTAGCAGGGGTTTACTATTTTGGACAAGATGAAGATATGCTGCACACTGCTGACTGGCTGGACGCTCCGTATAGCAATGAATACAACACAAAAAATATGGCAGCCTATGGACAACTTGATCATCATCTAAATGATAAAACCGTTGTAACCGCTGGAGTTCGCGTTGAAAAGTTTGATGCTGACTTTAATAGTTCAAATGACATCAAAACAGACCATAGCGAAACTCTCTATGGAGGAAAGCTTGCCCTAACTCATGAAATCAGCGAACAGCACCAAGGTTTTATTAACCTGTCCCGAGGTTATAAATCTGGCGGAATCAATGACGATCCAAGACTGTCACCTGCCAACTTTACATTTGATACTGAGTATCTTTGGAACCTGGAAACAGGAGTTAACTCTTCGCTGTTGAACAATGACCTGAAGACCCGTTTGACACTGTTCTATACACAGAGAAGTGAACAACAGGTAAACAGCTCAACACAGATTCCAAATTCACCGGACTTCATTATCTACCTGGATAACGCTGCAAAAAGTGAACACTATGGAATTGAAGCTGAAGCAGACTGGGATTACAGCAGTAACCTGCGTTTGACTGGTTCTTTAGGCCTGTTAAGTGCTGACTTTGTTGACTATACCTATGTAGATCCAAACGATACTAGCAACACGATTAATTTAAATAGTCGCGAGCAAGCACATGCACCAAGCTATCAGTTCTCTATCGGTGCTGAGTATATGATCAACAACAACTGGATGGTTGCCGCAAATATTGAAGGCAAAGACAAGTTCTATTTCTCTAACAGTCATGATCAAGAGTCGGACGCATACAATTTGGTCAATGCCAGCCTGGAATATAGCAAAGATGAATTGACCGCTCGCCTTTGGGCCAGAAACCTTCTGGACAAAGAGTATGATGTCAGAGGCTTCTACTTTGGCAATGATCCAAGTATCAATTACGAAGACGCGCTTTATGTACAAAAAGGCGCTCCAAGAACCTTTGGCTTAACGGTTTCTTACGACTATTAATCCACTTAAAAAGGGCTCAGATGAGCCCTTTTTTGTCCCGAGGAAAAAACAATGAAAGTATCTGTTGATATCAGCATGTATCCGCTTAAAGACGGCTACTGCCAACCGATTATTGATTTTATTGATCAATTAGAAACCCATCCTGAAGTTTCGGTACAACGCAACAGTATGTCAACTCATATTTACGGTGACTACCAGGCGGTGATGGGCACTTTAAACCAAGAGATACTAACCGTTTTAGAACAGATTCCAACCACCGTTTTTGTACTAAAACTGGTTGGCACAGATAGAGAGAAGGCGAAAATCAATGCTTGCTGACAACAATCTAATCACTCAAGTAATTGAAGCTCTATTGGCTCAATCCGGCTGGGAGTGGCTGGCTGCAGCTCTTGGTATTACTTATGTTATTCTCGCAGCGAAAGAATCGATTTGGTGTTGGCCAGCAGCCTTCTTCAGTACCATGATATATACCGTTCTTTTCTGGGATGGCCAACTGCCGATGCAATCGCTGTTAAGAGCCTACTATCTGATGATGGCGGTTTACGGCTTTATTATTTGGCGAAAACACAGCAATTCAGCTGATGATATAAGAATTCATCGAAAATCGTGGAAGTTCCATATCGGCTTTATTGCTTCAGGAATCACAATTACTTTGATAATTGGCTTCTTTTTATCGCAATCGCCAGATACTCGACTCCCTTATCTCGATTCACTGGTAACGGTTTTTTCAGTGATGATCACCGTGCTAATGGCAAGAAAGGTATTGGAAAGCTGGCTTTATTGGATTGTGATTGATAGTTTAGCCATTATTCTTTACTGGAAAACAGGCTTCTATGTGACCATTATTATGTTTATGGTTTATCTTGTTGCGGCAACCTATGGTTATATAAACTGGAAAAAACTCTACACAAAAGCAAACTAGTAATAACACCTCAGTCAAAATACTTTGGCTGAGACATCCATTTGCTATAGTCAGGTTCACCCAAGGCATTCACAAGGTAGAACAATGACCTGTAAACTTCTCGCTGAGTTTCGATATTCGGCACTTCGAGTTGGCTTGTTCTCATATATTCAGCAATAAACCAATCCAGTTGTTGAGGTGTCAATAAATACTCCAGAATCACAAAATCCAGTTCAATTGGTGCACTAACATAAGCGTCTAAATCAAAAACACCAGTCAAGCGCCCCTTCTGTTGAGCAAACTGATCCCAACGAAGATCCATCATCATAGGCACAAAATGGCTGACTTTAATATCATCAATTTGATTTTGACAGGCCTGTAAAATAGTTTCAGAGCCTAACCCAACAGTTAAATCATTTAATGTTTGGCTTAATTTCTGGCGCCATTTTGCGGTTATCGAATTAGAACAGGCCTGTTGATTTTCTATGGCCAATTTAATTGACCCGAAATCACTCATTTGGTTTGCATGTAATCCACTTAGATATTTGGCTAAATCTTCAACCATCTCTTGGTTGACTTGATCTGTTTTGACCGCTTGACCAGGGATAAAAGACATTAATAAATTTGTCGAAGATTTATTTGAGTATTGATTAACAATAGCTGGAATTTGCAAGGCCTGTGCCTGCTGAATGAAACTGTAATTGAATGCAGCCTGTCTAAAACCATCTTCAATAGCCTGGCCAAATAAACTTTGCATCATCTGCCAAAATGGCGATACCTGTTGCAACTTTGCGGTCTTAAAAATCATCCTGTTGGATTTAACCAAATCAAGTCGCCATAAAATGCAACTGCTGTCATCAAACATCGGCTCAATTCTATGGGCTTTTTCTATTTGCCTACAATCCATCCAAACTTGCTGACAAAGCCTTTTCAGCTCATCATGTTTCTCAGTTAACCCTCCGACTGGATCAATCATTTGCTATATCAAGCCCTAATAATTTGTAATTAATATACTCGCATTTTAAATACTTTATTGCGCTAATCACAGTCATATTAATCAGCAATAACCAAACTCCAAATATAAGAAAACATTTATTAATATCGGCGAATTCGATATAATTTTGCGGTTTGGATTTTTGACTCAACTTCTAGCCAAACTCATCCCTACGAAATTTAAACAAGGTAATTAAAATGAATCTAGATCAAGCTCGTTTTTTTATGGTTGAACAGCAAATACGTCCTTGGGATGTTCTTGATCCGCGTATTCTAGATCTATTTTTAGATATTCCACGCCATAATTTTGTTTTAGAAGGCCAGCAAGAACTTGCATATTCCGATATTGAACTGCCAATTGGCCACGACCAAGCCATGATGGCGCCTAAAATTGAAGGCAAAATGCTTCAGGCCCTTGATATCGATGAAGAAGATACCGTGCTTGAAATTGGTACAGGCTCAGGCTACTTGACAGCTCTCATGGCAAGCTTGGCAAAAACGGTAACAACCGTGGAACTTTATGAAGACATTCAAGAAACAGCCAAAGCGCGCTTAGAGGCTTTTGGCAATGTCGAATATGCACAGGGAGATGCCAGTGAGAATTGGGATGACGGCAAGCAGTACGATGTTATTATTTTGACCGGATCGATTGCCAAAGTACCACAAGCTTACAAAGACAAACTAAACCTGGGCGGCCGCCTGGGAGTTATTTCTGGACACTCTCCGGCTATGTCGGCAGAAGCAATCACTCGACTAAGCGAGCAAGAGTGGGAAGTTGAAAGCCTGTTCGAAACCGACCTGGCACCGCTAACCAATACCAACAATAAAACCGGCTTTACGCTCTAGTCTCTAATCACCAATTCACAGGCCTATAACCAATGGGTCTGTGTGATTATCTCCCTTCTTACAAATAACCTGCTCTCAATTACGCTATGCGCTATTAATATTACTTCTTAAGCAGTATTTATATTTTCATTACCCATTGGCCTGTTGTTTTCTTATAATCCTATTAACAATGGTTATAAGCCGATAAAACTATCTAATTTACTGCCATTACTCTAATTAATATAACAA
>DBOI01000149.1 GCA_002299245.1 Hydrogenovibrio sp. UBA650 | reverse complement strand
CTACTTTAGTTTTGTATTTGTTGTTGTAGGTCCTGTTATTGTCAGTTTGCTGTTAATGGAAGCAACTGAATACAATATATTTGCAATAATGGTGCTTTTCTTTATTTTCTTTATGTTGAAAAACGGGGCAGTTTTTAATCAAGAACTAACTAGTAATTTACGTTTAATAACTAACAATGAAGCCTTGATTCAGGATTTAAAAAATGAAAAAGATAAGGCTATAGAACTCAGTGAGTTGAAAAGTCAATTTCTAGCCAATATGTCGCATGAAATTCGGACCCCTTTAAATGCAATCACTGGCTTTATTAAGATTTTAAAAGATCAGGAAAAAGATAAAACTAAACTCAATTATCTATCAACCTTGAGTGATTCAAGTAATGATTTGATATCTATTGTCGATGAAATTCTTGATTTTAGTAAATTGGAAAAAAATCAGATAGTGATTGAAAAAATCAAGATTGATCCAATTTCAGAAATTAAACAATCAATTGAATTTTTTAGAACTAATGCCGAAAGAAAGCAGATCGAAATAGAATTAAATTTATTAAACTCGATTCCTAAAACAATTATTTCTGATCCATTAAGAATTAGGCAGGTTTTAAACAACCTGTTGTCTAATGCAATTAAGTTTTCAGCAATAGATAGTCAAGTTAAAGTAAATGTTGAATATTTCAATGCTGATCAGATGTTGAAAGTCTCTGTTATTGATAATGGAATCGGCATACCAAATAATAAACTGAAACATATTTTTGATTCCTTTACCCAGGCTGATAACTCGTCAACAAGACAATATGGCGGTACTGGATTGGGACTTGCAATCAGTTCAAATTTGACTGCATTACTTGGTGGAGAGATTAATGTTGATTCAACTTTGGGTGTAGGTAGTACCTTCACTTTTAGTATTGCTGCACCTGCAATAAAAATAGATGATGCTGAAACCAAAGTTGATACTTCTGAAAAAAAACTTCTGACAGATAAACAAATTTTAATTGTCGAAGATAATTTGGTTAACCAAAAACTACTCGGCACAATTCTAAGCCAGATGGGTATAAATTTTGATATTGCAGAAGATGGTGCAATTGCAGTAGAAGCATTTAAAAAAAACAAATACCATGTAATTTTAATGGATGAAAATATGCCCAATATGACTGGTATAGAGGCGACAAAAGCTATAAGGGAGATAGAGCAATCAGAAAATCTTGAGGCCACTCCTATTATTGCTGTTACGGCAAACGCTTTAGAGGGTGACAGAGATCGTTTTCTAGCGGCAGGTATGGATGAATATCTGTCCAAGCCAGTTCAAATTGATAAATTCAAAAATCTGATTATGAATTTTCTAAGTTAATTCAAATTCCTTTAAGTTAACCTTATTTTGATTCGGCATAAAATGTAACCAGAAGTCGTTATTTTGAAGGCAAAAAATAGCTGTAAATATTGACTAATAGCCAGTATCTGGTACTCTTATCCGTTTATAAAAACCATTTATATTAGGCCCTATTTTCGATGAATTTTTTCGAATTCAATCTACCGATTGTTGCATTACTTCCTTTTTTGGGAGCCATTTTTGCGGCTTATTCGGCAAAATTTAATCGTTTAACAGCGGCCTACACAAGTGCTTTTTTTACCATTTTGGCACTGGCAATTTTATCGCCTTCTTTAATAGCAGTTTTTGCTGGCGAAACCGTTGTTCAAAGTTGGCCATGGATTGAAAACATAGGCCTGTTTTTTGCATTCCGATTGGATGGTTTAGCTCTCCTATTTGCTCTCCTCATTCTCATTATTGGGCTCTTAATCATTATTTATGCCCGCTATTATTTGGCTCACAAAGATTCAATGGGGCGCTTCTATGCCTATTTGATGATGTTTATGGGATCTATGCTGGGCATAGTTCTCTCAGAGAATATTCTGCAACTGGTTATCTTTTGGGAATTGACTTCAATTACTTCATTTCTTTTGATCAGTTATTGGCAACATCGCAAAGATGCTCGAGAAGGTGCAAGAATGGCTCTGGCAATTACCGGAGCTGGTGGATTAGCACTATTGGGTGGTGTTTTATTACTAGGTCATATTGTAGGCAGTTATCAATTAAGCGATATTTTGCTACAAGCAGAACTGATTCAAAGTCATCAGTATTATGAGATTACCTTAGTACTTATTCTATTGGGTGTTTTTACCAAATCTGCACAATTTCCTTTCCATTTCTGGTTACCGAATGCGATGGCAGCACCTACTCCAGTATCAGCTTATTTGCACTCTGCCACAATGGTAAAAGCTGGTATTTTCTTGTTGGCAAGATTTTTTCCAGTGCTATCTGGAACCGAAATATGGACTTGGTTAGTCGGTTCTGCAGGGATGTTGACCTTGCTTATTGGAGCCTATACTGCACTATTTAAACATGATTTAAAGGGATTACTGGCTTACTCAACTATAAGTCACCTGGGCCTTATTACTCTGCTATTTGGCTTTGGTACTCAACTCGCTGCAGTTGCAGCTATATTCCATATTATCAATCATGCCACCTTTAAAGCCTCACTATTTATGGTTGCGGGGATTATTGACCATGAAACTGGTACAAGGGACATGCGTAAAATCAATGGCTTGATTAAATATATGCCGCACACAGCTGCTCTGGCCATTATTGCTTCACTCGCTATGGCAGGGGTTCCATTGCTAAATGGCTTCTTGAGCAAAGAGATGTTCTTTGCAGAAGCTGTGTCGGCTTCCCAAGCTTCAGTTTTAGCATGGATGATCCCGGTATTGGTAACCATTGCCGGAGTCTTCTCAGTTGCCTATTCGTTGCGCTTCATTCACGATGTATTTTTTAATGGAGAACCGCAAGGCTTAAGCAAGGTACCGCATGAACCACCTCGATTTATGAAAATACCGGTAGATCTATTGGTTATTGTCTGTTTAGCTGTTGGTATATTGCCAATGTATACTGTTGCACCAATTTTACAAATTGCTGTTACCGGCACTTTGCAAACCACTCCTCCAGAATATAGCTTAGCCATATGGCATGGATTAAATCTGCCTTTGATAATGAGTATATTGGCACTAGGTTTAGGGACACTTATCTACTTCAGACGTAAATATTTAATCCGAAATTACGAAAGACATGAGCACATTAGTGCTAAGTCACTGTTTATGAAAACAATTGATCAACTTTTTAGTTTCAGTATTAATGTAAGCAGAAGTTTTGATAAAGGTTCACTACAGAATTCAGCGGCTTGGATTATCTTTGCATCTATAGTCATTACTGCATACGGTTTCCTTTCATTTAATAGCCCTCTGCTGGGTGACAGAGAACTGATGCAGCTCGATGTTGTAAGCCTTATCATCGGAATAATTATTGTTATGGCAAGTATTTATACCGTGATTTGGCATCGTCAGAGATTAGTCAGTTTAGTTGTGTTGGGTGTTATCGGCTTGGTGATCTCTCTAATCTTTATTAAGTTCTCAGCTCCAGATTTAGCCTTAACTCAAATTTCTGTAGAGGTGGTAACCATAATTCTGTTACTTCTAGCACTCTATTTCTTGCCACAGAAAACGCCGAGAGAAGTAGGTAAATCCAGACTTTACCGGGATTTGGCTCTGTCAGTTATATCAGGGGTTGGCGTCACACTATTTACCATGATGATTATGAGTCGAGAATTTGATCCTATCTCGAGCTATTTTTTAAATAACAGTGTTCCCGGTGGTGGCGGAACTAATGTTGTAAATGTAATTCTGGTTGATTTCCGTGGTTTTGATACTCTCGGAGAGATAGTTGTACTTGCACTTGCAGGAATTGGAATATATGCAATGTTGCAAAATTTAACGCTCCCAGCGCCGTGCAATGATATAGGCGGTAGGATCTGGAGTAAGGATTCACATCCTGTTATTCTGCGAACTTTCAGTCGTTTGATGATGCCGATAATGATTATGGTCGCTGTTTATATATTCTTGAGAGGCCATAATTTACCAGGGGGTGGATTTATAGCAGGTTTAATAGCTTCAGTGGCTCTTATTGTCATGTATCTAGCAAATGGTATTGATTGGACCCAACAGAGACTAAGAGTGGATATGCACTTAACGATAGGTTTTGGTTTGTTAATTGCAACTTCAACTGGATTGGTTGCAATTGGACTAGGTTATCCATTCCTGACTTCCGCCTTCAGTCATATTCACTGGCCATTAGTCGGTGATTTTGAATTGGCGAGCGCGATCGCTTTTGATTTAGGTGTTTTCTTAGTTGTTGTCGGTTCTACAGTATTGAGCCTGGTTCAATTAGGCAAACTAAGCGTGATTTCTCATGAAAAACAGGCTAATTATAATGATGGCCTTTCAAATTCAAGGGAAGTTAGATAAATGGAGTGGTTAATTGCGATTGTAATAGGGGTTATGACTGCGACTGGTGTATTTCTGACTTTACGAGCACGCACCTTCCCTGTAGTACTGGGTTTAACTCTATTGGCTTATGCTGTGAATGTTTTCCTGTTTACAATGGGACGACTAAATACAGGTCTGCCAGCGGTTATTGATGCTACTCAACCAGGTTATGCTGATCCGCTGCCCCAAGCGTTGGTTCTGACAGCAATTGTAATCGCCTTTGGGATGACTGCTTTCTTGATTGTATTGGCGCTTAAAGCACGATCAGAACTCGGTAATGATCATGTTGATGGAATTCACCTGGCTGAAGATGAAGAGTCTTTGAAAAGTACGGTTCCACCAAAAAAAGCCATTAAGCGATCGGGAGAGATAGAGTAAATGCTAATTGAAACTTTCCTTCCTGTTGTTTTACCGCTAATCAGCGGAATTATCATCCTAATTGCTCGAGCAGGAGGCATTGGCTTACAACGTATTTTGAGTTTATTGGCTCTGTTAGCGCTTATTATTGTCAACATCAGTGCCCTACAAGTCTCTGTTCAGATGCCACCTCAGGTATACGCACTGGGTAACTGGGTAGCGCCATTTGGTATTGTTTTGGTTCTCGATCAGTTATCAGCACTGATGGTAACTTTGACTTCGGTTTTGGCAATGGCTGCACTTTGGTTTGCTGTTAGACAAGAGATTGATGATAAGGGTGCCCACTTCCATACCCTTTTCCATATTCAGTTGTTTGGTCTGAACGGGGCCTTTATGACAGGTGATGTATTCAACCTGTTTGTATTCTTTGAAGTGTTGTTACTGGCCTCTTATGGTCTGCTTCTTCATGGTGGCGGTCGTCTGAAGACCCGAGCGGGATTGCATTACGTGGCGCTTAATTTGGTAGGTTCTACCCTATTCTTATTTGCTGTAGGCGCGCTTTACGGTATTTTGGGGACCCTTAACATAGCTGATATGGCTGCCAAAATTACACTGCTACCTGAAGCAGATCAGGGTGTTGTTGCCGCTGCTGGCCTGATGTTATTGCTGGTATTTGGTATTAAAGCGGCTATGTTCCCGCTCTATTTGTGGCTGCCACAAGCTTATTCCAATACAACCGCACCTGTGGCTGCCCTTTTTGCGATTATGACTAAGGTGGGCCTCTATGCGATTATTAGAGTGCATGGCACCCTGTTTGCCGATCAGGCTGGTGACTTAGCGAATATTCATATTCCCTGGGTCTTGTGGTTAGGTCTAATTACGATGCTGTTTGCTGCGTTAGGAGCGATTGCTTCAAGGGGTTTGAGAGAACAGATTGCCTATTTAGTTTTGGCTTCTGTGGCAACTCTGCTTGTTGGTATTGGTATCAATTCAGAGCAAGCCATGTCAGCAACTATTTACTATCTTATTCACTCAACACTGGTTGCCGGCGGGCTCTTCCTGCTGGCTGAATGGATTCGTCAAGGTCGTGGTGAAATGCAGGACCAATTTGCGCGCGCTGGTGCTATGCCTAAGGCAGTTTTAGTCGGATCAGTGTTTATGTTCGCTATGGTAGCGATGACTGGTTTACCTCCGCTTTCTGGATTTGTAGGTAAGCTACTGATTCTATCGTCAGCACTGGAACATAATGATTTCTTCTGGATTCTTTGCGTAATTTTGATTGCTGGACTGCTGCTAATTATTGCTGCGGCGAGATCTGGTTCGCTTATGTTTTACAATGTGTTGCCGCAGGAAGCCTGTCATACGGTCGACGGTAAGGAGATTTGTAAGATACCAGAGCGCCTTGAATTAAAAGGCGGTAGTTCAGTATTTGGTTTACTGGCGGTCTCGATGATTTTGGTGGTCTTGGCTAATCCATTTAAAGAGTTTACAGATTCTGTTGCCAATCAGCTTGACGACAAGAGAATTTATGGAGAACAGGTTTTACAATTACAGACAATTGAAAATCTGAGAAAGGAGTTGGTTGAATGAAAAAACTACTGCCTCATCCAATCCTGACTCTTATACTTTGGATTATCTGGCTACTATTGAACAATACTCTAGCAATGGGACATATTGTTTTAGGTGGAATATTAGCCATTATTATTCCGATAATGACCTCTAGTTTCTGGCCAGAAAAAGTCTGTATCAGTCATCCTAAGATACTGATTAAGTATCTTTTTGTTGTGTTGTGGGATATTTTGATAGCAAATGTCATTGTGGCTAAACTGATCTTAAGTAATAAAGATAAATTACAGCCCAAGTTTTTGCATATCCCTTTGGATATTGAGGATCCAGTAGCGATCTCTATTCTTGCCAATACTATCTCTCTGACACCCGGGACTGTATCGTGCGACCTTAATGCAGATAGAACCGTACTATTGGTGCACGGTTTGCATGAAGAAAACCCGCAAGCGACAATCGATGAGATTAAACAACGCTATGAAGCTCCCCTTAAAGAGATTTTTGAATCATGCTAACCACTCAGCTCAGCCGTAGCATAGATAATTTATGTGATATAAAATCAATATTTACAGCTATAAATTCAAATTTTACCGCCTTGAATTTGTCGATTTTATTGGCAATCTGGGTGGCTATAGTTTTAGGTTGGTAATTAACAATTATGTTAGAACTCAGTTTAGAAATTGGTCTGGTATTGATCTCAATCGCCCTAATATTAAGCTTTTATAGAATGATTGTTGGTCCAAGCAAACCCGATAGAATTTTGGCTTTAGATACTCTTTACGTGAATAGTATTGCAATTCTGGTTTTAACAGGCCTGTATCTGAAAAGTGCAGTCTACTTTGAGGCGGCACTGTTGATTGCAGTAATGGGTTTTGTCGGCACGGTTGCTTTGAGCAAATACCTGCTTCGCGGCGATATTATGGAATAAGTCCTTATGAGTGAAAATTTAGAATACCTTCTAGCATTGCTGATTATTATCGGTTCTGTGTTTACTCTGATTGGGTCTATAGGCCTTTATAAGCTGCCCGATTTTTATATGAGACTGCATGGTCCGACTAAAGCCAGTACGCTTGGTGTTGGAGCTATATTGATCGCCTCAGTGATCTACTTTACTCTTAAACAAGATGCGATCAGCTTGCATGAAGTATTAATTACCCTTTTTCTGTTTATTACTGCTCCTATAGGGGCACATTTAATGGCAAAAGCCGCTATTCATATAGCTACTGATAAAGTTAAAAGGACTGAAGATTATCACGGAGAAAAATAGTTTTTTTAGTGTTGCACTATAAAAAGTATAAAAAGAAGATACAAAAAAACCCGGATTTTGACCGGGTTTTTTTAAAGGTAGATAACTATTAGAATTTGAAGCCTTATCTATTTTTTGTTTTCGCCTCAATCATCAACAGCGCTTACTATGAATGCTGTTCTCTTTTGAGTTTTGCAAGATAAGCTTTACGTTTTTCAGGGGGCATGGAAGCCAACATTTTTTGTAATTTAGCCTTTTGATCCTCTGCAAACTGTCTATTTTTTTCTGAAGGTGCAGCAACCTTCAAGCCGCGTTTTTCTAGATTTTTACGTTCAGCAATCTTGTCTATTTTCTCTTTTAGAGTTGCTGCCGTAAAAGGTTTTACAATATAGCCATCTACGCCTGCTTGAGCAGCTTCAAGTATCTGAGAGCGTTTTTGTTCTGCCGTTATCAGCATAAAAGGCATATCTTTTAATTGTTCATCAGCTCGTACTCTTTTCAGCAGTTCAATTCCGGTCATTTCCGGCATATTCCAGTCACTGACAATAAAATCGTATTTACCTGTTTGAATCATTGGCCATGCTTTGGAACCATCATTTGCATCGTCGATATTGGTAAACCCAAGCTCTTTTAGCAGATTGGTTACAATGCGAATCATGGTTGAAAAATCATCGACCACCAGTATGTTTATATCTTTATCGATTGCCATTTTTTATATTCAGCTTTTATCAATTTGTTTTATAGCAGCTATTTTGTAAGGTAAATTCACTGCCAGATAATTATAAATTATTGTCTTTTTGATTACTTGAAATTATATTTTCAATGTAAGCTAAATTCATTCCAAAAAGGGGTATTTATATAAAAAACAATAAGATATTAGTTGATGTGAAGAGTATTAGGTGGGATTATTTTTCTGCCAAAGCTATGAAAAACAGGTTTCTGAATACCCCAGCAAGGCCTGAAATTAACAGGCCTTGGTAGATTTGGCTTATTGAATTAAGATGCTTTTTTAACTGCTTTTTTAGCAGCTGATTTGAGTTTTTTCTTACTTGAAACACCTTTTTTCATTACTCGCTTTGTCGCTTTTTTGACAACGCTTTTGATGTTCTTTTTCTTAACATCTGCTTTTTTTGCTGCTTTTTTAGTTGCCTGTTTTACTACTTTTTTCTTCAGAGATTTTGCCATTATTGTGTCCTTTATATTATTACCAAATGAATTTATTACTAGATAAAAGTAATAAATTATGGGTATAGTAGCTTTTATTTAACCAATTTGTAAACAAATATCTGATTTATTAATATAATATTTGTCTATTAAAAAACAACAGTAAAGGGTCGAAGGGTGACTTTTATAGAGTTTAAAAAACATCTTTTAGATGCGGAAATCTCGTTGCCTAAATTCAGTAAATTGATCAAGGTAAGTGAAAAGAACCTTCAGTCATACAAAAAAAAGGGCGAAGTGCCTAATTCCATAGCTGTGATTGTGGTCTGTTTTGTTGAGATGCAGAAAGCTGGTCTGGATTATCGGGAAATTGTCGATAAGCTTGAGTTAAAAGCGAAAACTAAAAAAGGCGCCGGTTTCGCTAATAAAAAGAACAATTCTGCAAAAGATTAACTGATTGGTATAGCGGTTTTATCAACCACTTTTCTCAAAACAAAACTGGTATGAACTCCGCTTACACCTGAAATTTGAGTAATGTGATTCAATAGTAATTCCTGATAGGCCTGTAAATCTTTGACAATCACTTTTAATTGATAATCGGCAGTCTGGCCTGTTATCAATAAACATTCCAGAACATTTGGTAATCGACTCACCTTATCCTCAAAATCTGCAAAACGTGTTTGAGTATGTTTATCCATTGAAATATGCAGCAGTGCCATTAGATCCATACCCAGTTGCTTTGCATCCAGCAGAGTACGATAGCCGATTATAATTCCCGAATCTTCCAGTGCTTTGAAACGACGCAAACAGGCCGAGGGTGATAGGCCAATTTGATCTGCTAACTCTTGATTAGTTAAGCGACCATTATTCTGTAGCGCATTTAATATCGCCTTATCGTGCTTGTCTAAATTCATTTGTAAAATTAAATACCAATTAATTGTTAATAATTAGAATATTATTGCATTAATTATGTTTTTAATAAAATAGTTTGCAATAAAATTAGATTGTTTAAGTTTTAAAATAGAGTCCATTAAAAAACCTAACTGCAATGCTGTAGAGAAAATATGAACTCAATGAACCCATCAAAATACCGCCGTACGCCAACTCCTGAATTACCTAATCGTCAATGGCCAAACAACCAACTACCTAAAGCGCCAATCTGGGTGAGTGTTGATCTTAGAGATGGCAACCAGGCTTTGGCTAATCCAATGACAGTAGAGCAAAAGCTGGTTTTATGGAAGCAGCTGGTAGCACTGGGTTTTAAAACCATTGAGATCGGTTTTCCATCTGCAAGTCAGCCTGAATTTGAATTTACTCGCCGTCTAATTGAGGAGAATTTGATTCCTGAAGATGTCTCTGTACAGGTTTTGGTTCAGGCCAGGGAGCATCTAATTAAAAAAACCTATGAAGCTTTAGAGGGTGTAAAAAAGGCAGTTATCCATGTCTATAACACCACTTCAACTGTGCAGCGTGAAAATGTCTTTGAGAAAACCAAAGATGAAATTAAGGCAATGGCAGTGCAGGGTGCTATATGGGTACAAGAATATGCCATTAAAGCCTCTGAAACTAATCCAAGGGCGGAATGGGTATTTCAATATTCGCCAGAGAGCTTTTCGCAAACCGAAACCGACTTCGCGGTTGAAGTATGCCAGGCGGTTATGGATGTCTGGCAACCGACTCCTGATAAAAGATGCATTCTTAACTTACCTGCGACTGTCGAGAGCTCTTCGCCAAATCGTTTTGCTGATCAGGTTGAGTACTTTATTAATCATCTACATAATCGTGAATCGGCCATAATCTCGATTCATACTCATAATGATCGTGGCTGTGCGGTTGCAGCTGCAGAACTGTCTTTATTAGCTGGTGCAGATCGTATTGAAGGTACTTTGTTAGGCAATGGTGAACGGACTGGAAATATGGATATTGTCACTCTGGCAATGAACCTATACAGCGAGGGGATTGATCCGGAATTGGATCTTTCGCAGCCAAATAGCTGGGTTCCGGTGGTTGAAGAGGTCACTCAGATACAGACTCACCCTCGTCATCCTTGGGTCGGAGAGGTGGTTTATACCGCTTATTCTGGAAGTCATCAGGATGCGATTCGCAAGTGCTTGTTAAAACAGCAGTCTGAAGAGCCTTGGAATGTCGCCTATTTGCCAATTGATCCGAAAGATATCAACCGTGATTATGAGGCGATTATTCGGGTAAACAGTCAGTCTGGTAAGGCTGGATCCGCTTTTGTTCTGGCTCAAGAATATGGATTGAACCTGCCAAAGTGGATGCAATTGGATTTTGCCCCAATTGCGCAGAAACTTGCTGAAAACCAAGGTGGAGTGGTCAGTCATAAGGATCTGTTTGATGCTTTCTCCAAGCACTATGGTTGTGACTCTGATCAAATAGAGTTGGATAACTTTCAACTACATATGCAAGACGGCTCTGAAGCTCTGAGTGTCGATATTAACGGCGAACAGTGGCAAGGTCAGGGCAATGGTACTTTGAGTGCTCTATGTGATGCCTGGCAGAAACGCAGCGGTCAAAGTATTGATGTAATTGATTATGTAGAACACGCTATGCGTGCTGAAGATAATATTAATTTGAAAAATGCGGGTAAAAATGCCAAAGCAATGGCATATGCCTATTTGCAGATTGGTGATAAAAAACTGGTGACTGCAGCAATGGCTGAAGATAGTTTGTCTGCAATGGTCAGAGCCCTAGTAAAGGGTGTTATCAATTAACTTCAGGGGTTTAGGAAGCTTAGATGACTTTTTGTCATTTTTTGCTTCCTAATAAAATAAACGCCTTAATTTTTTATGCTTTGCTGTTTCATAATACTCTGCCTAGATTGACAAAAATAAACACGCTGAAATTCATATTTTATTTAAGAAATTGATTTTACTGGTTTTTTATTTACCCTGTTTTACATTATTATTAATCTATATTTTTAATTTCTGCAGATATTAACGATGCCAAAAATAGTTTCTCTTGTTGCTTTATTTTTACTGGGTTGTTTATGGTTAGTTCCTGTAAGTGCAGCTACTCCAGAACCTGATAATCTTGACTGGTTCAATATGATTATGTGGCTTGCCGGAGGCCTGGCAATTTTCCTTTATGGCATGGAGCAGTTAATTAAGAGCCTGTTAATTGTTGCCGGAGAGAAAATGAAAGGCCTTCTCACCAAGCTTACAACTAACAGGTTGATGGGAGCACTAACCGGGGCAGGGGTTACAGCGGTTATCCAGTCCTCCTCTGTGACGACGGTTTTAACGGTTGGATTTGTTTCCGCTGGGCTGATGTCGCTCTCACAAGCTACTGGGGTGATTCTGGGAACCAACCTTGGTACTACAGTGACCGCGCAAGTGATTGCCTTCAAAGTAACAGGCCTGGCTCTTCTGTTAGTTGCGGTAGGGTTTACCATTCAGTTTTTCGCTAAAAGAAACAAGAAAATCGCCTACGGACGTTTAATTTTAGGGCTCGGTTTGGTGTTCTTTGGAATGGATGTGATGAGCCAGGGAATGTCTCCGCTTCGAGAATATCAGCCATTTTTAGACTTAATGGTAGAGTTTCAGAATCCGTTACTCGGTATTTTAGCGGGATTTATTTTTACCGCTCTTATACAGTCTTCCTCAGCCACGATCGGCATTATTATTGTTATGGCAAGCAATGGATTTTTGACCTTACCAGCTGGTATTGCCTTGGCCATGGGTGCCAATATTGGTACCACAGTCACAGCACTTTTATCGACCATAGGAAAATCCCGTGAAGCCATCAGGGCAGGGCTGATACAGTTCCAGTTCAATGTATTTGGTGTTTTGATATTTTTGCCATTTATACCTGAATTAGCACAATTAGCGAGTTATATTTCCTCTCAACAGATAGAAGCCAATGGCGCCACAATGGAGCTGTTGGCTGCAAATACGCCACGAGAAATTGCTAATGCCAACACGCTATTTAATCTATTTAACCTGTTTATTTTCCTACCGTTGGTCCCTTTTCTGATTTGGGTTGCAGTTAAGTTGGTGCCTATTGATGAGTCTGAGAAAGATTCAGGAGAGATGAAGGCTGAATACCTGGATAAGAGTTTTATCTCAACACCCTCTCTAGCCCTTCAGGCAGTCAGGCTAGAGCTGGTGCACTATGAAGGCAAAAATGGGCTCTTTTATAAACGTGTGGTTGGCCTAATTGCCAAACCTGATATTGATAAACTCGCTAGGGAAGACCTCAATCTTAATCGTTTCAGGCATTATCAAAAAGAGATTCTGGCTTACCTTGCTCGTGTTGGTCAGTCTGAACTTTCGCCAGCCGAGCAGGAAGAGTTTATCCAATTAATGGGTGTACTGCACAATATGGAGTCTATGTTAGGGATTATTGAATCCAATATAATCGGAGTAATTCACCGATTGATTGATGAAGATATTAAGCCAAGTCAAACAATGATTGATTTAGTGGGTCAGCTTTCAAGTGAAGTAGGTAAATCGATTGATAATGCTATTACTTCAGTTGTTAAATCTGATAAAGATTCTGCCCTAGAAGTGTTCTCGGTGAAGGAAACCATTAATCATTTGATTAAAGAAGCACTTGAGCATCAGGCAAAACGATTTAAACCAACCAATGAGCGCCTGGCAATTTTTCGATTTGAGATGCAATTGGTAGAAGCCTTTAAGCAACTTCACAGTTTGAGTAAAAGAATTGCCAGGCTTCAAGTTGTAACCAGTGATGATTCAAAACTTGAGGATAGTAATCCAGATTCTGAGAAAGTTGATTAAGCCTCAAAAAATAAATCAAAATCCGCCTGTAGGTATAAAGTCTTATAAAAATTCAATTCTGCTTAAAAAATAGGCTTTCATTTGATGGCCTTCTAGACGATTTCTCTACTGAGGTGGCCTTGCTTGTTGGGTTTAAGAAAAAGTCCTGTTATTTGGGCTTATTTTAAGAATTTTTGATCATATTAGGATATGTGATCAAAAAAATTTTAGAAATCGATATAATTTCGTGTATCTCGTTTTTTGCTGTTTCACGTGAAACACTTTTTTCTCAATTGGATTCAAATTTATGTATCAAGTACTTTTTTTAGACACTGAAAATGCTACCCGTAGTATTTTGGCGGAGTCAATTCTTAATCATCGCGCTCAAGGACGGTTTCAGGCTTACAGTGCTGGTAGTGACCCCACAGGCCAAGTGAATGCAAAAGCAATTGCAGCTCTTGAAAAAGCCAAGCTTCCTATTCAAGGTCTAAGATCAAAATCAATTAACGAGCTTGATACTGATACTACAGTTAAATTTGATTTTGTGTTTGTTCTTTGTGATAAGGCCATAGAGGCTTGTCCTGTCTGGCCAAATCATACGATTACATCTGTATGGGATCTAGAGAACCCAAATGAACATGATGATTTAGATGTTATTCATGAGATCATTCTTGCGCTTGATAGTCGTATTAATCTACTAATGCAACTGCCAGTTGAGAAGCTTGAACACCTTAAGCTAAAGCAGGAAATTGATAGGATCTAGATTTTTTAATCTCTCAGGACAATTTGATAGTGCCTGGATTTTGAGCTTGCAACAACAGCAATTAGCCTATTTTCGAGCTTTTTTTGTCTGTTTATTTTGTTACAGTTTCATTAAACCTTAACGTTAATCTCGTTAAAGTCCTATAGATTAGTTTGCTTAGAAATTATTAACACATTGAGTTAGTTGAGTAACTAGGAATAAGTATGAAAAAAATAAGAGTCGCAATTAATGGTTTTGGTCGAATGGGGCGCCTAGCGATGAGAGTTGCATTTGGTTGGGATGAGATTGAGATAGTTCATATTAATGAAATTGCAACAGATGCTTATGGATCTGCCCACCTGCTTAATTTCGATTCTGCGCACGGCCGTTGGCACCATGAAGCTGAAGAAGTTGGTGGTGAAATTATTGTTAATGAACAGCACATTTCTTATAGCAGCAACCAGGATATTGCCGATACGAATTGGGGTGATATGGACTTGGATGTGGTTATTGAAGCTACCGGAGAGTTTAGAACCAAACAGAAATTACAGGCCTATCTTGATCAAGGTGTAAAGCAAGTGATTGTTGCTGCACCCATGAAAGAGGGTATCAAGAATATCGTAATGGGGATTAATGATGATATTTTTTCTCCTGGCGAAGACCCGATTATTACTGCCGCATCCTGTACTACCAATTGTATTGCACCGGTTATTAAAGTCATGCATGAGAAGATTGGTATCAAGCATGGCATGATCACCACCATGCATGATCGCACCAATACTCAAAAAGTCGTTGATCATGGCCATAAAGATCTTCGCCGAGCACGAGCCAGTTTTGAATCTCTTATTCCAACTTCGACCGGATCAGCACAGGCAATCGGCACGATTTTCCCAGAGCTTAATGGTCGCCTCAACGGCATTGCGGTTAGAGTCCCATTTATGAATGCCTCACTAACCGATTTGGTACTGGAGATGGAACAGCCTACCAGTGAAGAAGAAGTCAATATGTTTCTTGATGAAGCTGCTAATACATACCTCAAAGGTGTGCTTGGTTTTGAAACACGTCCATTGGTTTCGGTGGACTATGAAGGTGAAACCTGCTCGAGTGTGATTGATGCTCAATCAACTATGGTGGTTAACGGTACCCAAGTAAAACTCTTGGCCTGGTATGACAATGAAATTGGTTATGTGGCTAGAATGATGGAACTGGCAGTGCAGGTTGCCAATGCTCAAAAGTAACTACCTCGCTTATACCTAAAACTCGCAATTTCTGTATTGGAAATTAGCATTTACACTTTGTAATATTTCATTTTTTCACCTTGAGCCAGCGAGCTTTGCGGCAATTAAGGTGTTACTTGAGTAGTGTGATAGACATTAAACAAATCTTAATTAAGCATGGATAACTTTATGAATCCAATGAAACAGTATGGATTAGTCACAGCAAATTATTGGGCCTTTACCCTGACTGATGGTGCTTTAAGAATGCTGGTGTTACTGTTCTTCCATCAGTTAGGCTACAGTCCATTTGAGATTGCCATGCTGTTTTTATTCTATGAATTTTTTGGCATAGTGACCAACCTCGTTGGCGGTTGGTTAGGTGCAAGACTTGGTTTAAATGTAACCATGAATATAGGCCTGTCAATTCAGATTATTGCTTTATTGATGTTGACGGTTCCGCAAGAGTGGTTAGGGGTTGTTTATGTGATGCTTGCTCAAGCGCTCTCGGGTATTGCCAAAGATCTCAATAAAATGAGTGCTAAAAGCTCGATAAAATCATTGGCTAGTAATCAGGACGGCACACTTTATAAGTGGGTGACTTTATTAACGGGTTCAAAAAACGCACTTAAGGGTGTGGGCTTTTTTATGGGCGCTCTGTTGCTTGAGCTATTTGGTTTTACCAATGCGATGTATTTGATGGCTGGCATGCTGTCGATTGCGCTCTTAGTGTCGATTATCTATCTAGATGGCGGCTTGGGAAAAGCTAAAACCAAGTCAAAATTCTCGGAGATGTTTTCACAGAATCCTGCAATCAACTGGTTATCTTCTGCAAGATTTTTTCTGTTTGGTGCTCGAGATGTTTGGTTTGTGGTTGCACTGCCAATTTATTTACAAGCCGTTCTCGGTTGGGGGCATATCGAGGTTGGAGTCTTCTTGGCACTCTGGGTAATTGGTTACGGTTTTATTCAAGCCGGTACACCAAGAATTATGCAATTTATTGGTGGGGGGCGAACAAACCCAAGCCCAAAAACGGCAATGCAACTTGCTACGGCTCTGGCAATTGTGCCGTTATTGATGGCCTGGCAACTTAATGCGGCGCCGGAGACCATTATCGTAATAGGTTTGGCACTGTTTGCATTGTTATTTGCCCTTAACTCGGCAGTCCACTCCTATCTAATCGTGGCCGCAGCAACTCATGATGGTACCTCTAAGGATGTCGGCTTTTATTACATGGCAAATGCCGGCGGGCGCTTGGCGGGAACGGTACTTTCAGGTTATATTTATCAGACTGCAGGTATGGAGGCCTGTTTGCTGTTTGCCGCTCTGTTCGTTTCTTTGGCAGCGCTTTTAGTTATGAAGGTGCCTGAAGATAAAATTATCGAGAGCTCTCACCAGTAAATTTGTTGCCATACAGTTTATCCTGGCCATTTTAACGGGCCATCAATTTTGGGCTTATGCCATGTGGTTGCAAAAACAAATAACCCTGAAAGCCAAACCGAGAGGCTTTCACCTAGTTACCGATGAAATACTTCGTCAACTACCTGATTTAGAAGAGATCGAAATTGGTTTGATGAATGTCTTCATTAAACACACTTCAGCGTCTTTAACCATCAACGAAAATGCCGATCCCTCTGTTCGTCACGATTTTGAAAACTTCTTCAATGATATCGCTGCGGAGAATAAACCCTATTACACCCATACTTATGAGGGTTCAGATGATATGCCTGCGCACTTAAAGGGGAGCATGCTGGGTTTTGAGGTTAATATTCCGATAACCAATGGCAGATTAAATTTGGGAACCTGGCAGGGGGTCTATCTGTGTGAGCATCGTAATCGCGGTGGCGAACGCAAACTAGTTATTACCCTTCAGGGGCAATTAGAGAGTTTATAAATAATATGACTGAACAATCAAATCCATTATTAAGCAGTAGCCAATTTCCAGAATTTGGAAAGTTTCACGTGGAACATATTGAACCAGCAATTGACTATTTGCTGGAAAAAAATAGCAAAACTGTCCAACAGCTGGTTAATTCAGAACAGCAGCCGAGCTGGCAAAATTTTATTGAACCACTTGAATTAATTGACAATCAATTACACAAAGCCTGGGGGCCAGTTGAGCACCTTGAAATGGTGATGAACTCAGATGAGTGGCATCAAGCTTATAACGCATGTTTAGAGAAGATCACTCAGTACCGAACTGAAATGGGACAGAACAAAGGTCTATATGAAAAGTTTTTGCAGCTGTCAAAATCTGATGAATATGATGCTTATGATCTCGCTCAGAAAAAGGTCATAGAGAATGCACTGCAGAACTTTGAGTTAAGTGGTATCGCCTTACCAGCCGATCAACAAGCACGGTTCAAACAGTTGAAACAGTCGCTATCGAAAGCCAGTAGTCAATTTGGCAATAATGTTCTTAAATCAACTCAAGCCTGGTCAAAGCAGATTATTGATGAAACCGAATTAGCAGGCCTGCCTGAAACCGCAATGGGATTATTACAGCAACTGGCACAGCAAAAACAGCTTGAAGGTTGGTGTGTTACTTTAGATGTTCCCTCTTATCTTGCGGTGGTGACTCATGCTGATAATCGTGACTTGAGACAAGAGGTATATCGAGCCTTTGCCACTCGTGCTTCTAATCAGGCAGATAATACAGAATTTGATAACAGTCGTTTAGTAGACGAAATTCTTCGCGATCGCCATGAATTAGCAGGCCTGTTAAATCTTGATAATTATGCACAGTATTCGTTGGCCAAAAAGATGGCGCCATCTACCGATAGGGTCTTATGCTTTCTGCGTGACTTGGCTGTTAAATCAAAACCGCAAGCTGAACAAGAGCTGCAGAGATTAGAAGATTTTGCCAAAGCTGAACTTGGAATAACTGATCTGCAACCTTGGGATGTTAGTTACGCGTCAGAAAAATTAAAAGCCAAAACCCTGGATATGTCTCAGGAAAAATTGCGACCTTACTTTCCGGTTGAGACGGTTTTACAAGGTCTGTTTTCAATTACAGAAAGCCTGTTTTCAATAACAATTAAACCAATGCAGAGTGTGCCAGTATGGCATGAAGATGTCCGGTTTTTTAAACTCCTCGATGACAACAACCATCTTGTAGGTCACTTTTATCTCGACCTTTATGCGCGTGAAAATAAACGTGGCGGTGCCTGGATGGATTCTGCGCTGACTCGTTGGAAGCATCCAGATGGACAGCTGCAAACGCCAATCGCTTACCTGGTTTGCAACTTTACGCCCCCTGTTGGAGATAAACAAGCCTGTTTAACTCATGATGAGGTGACCACACTATTCCACGAGTTTGGCCATGGAATACACCATCTGTTTACTAAAATAGAGCAATTAGATATTGCCGGGATCAATGGAGTTCCATGGGATGCTGTTGAGCTACCTTCGCAATTTATGGAGAACTTCTGCTGGGAGCGTGAAGGCTTAAATTTGATTTCCAGTCACGTTGATACTGGTGAGTCTCTTCCTGAAGAACTGCTAGATTCATTGAAGAAGACTCGAGGTTTTCAGTCTGCAATGATGATGGTTAGACAGATTGAATTTGGACTCATGGATTTTGAGCTACACAGCAGTTACAACCCGGAAGATCCTGAATCTGTTTTAGAGTTACACCAACGGATTCGCAATGAAGTAGCGGTCGTTATTCCGCCAGAGTATAGTCGAATGCCATACAGTTTTAGCCATATTTTTGCTGGCGGCTATGCAGCTGGTTATTACAGTTATATGTGGGCAGAGGTGCTTTCGGCTGATGCCTTTAGCTTATTTGAAGAGCAGGGGATTCTTAATCAAGATATTGGCCAAAAATTCAAGAATACAATTTTGGCTGCCGGCGGCTCAGTTGATCCTATGGCTCTTTTTAAAGCTTTTCGAGGCCGTGAACCGGAAATCGATGCGCTGCTGCGTCACCGCGGAATACTTAAGGTAGCCTAATATGGAATTGCCAGCTAGATAACATCCTAAGTTGGCAATCATTTCACTATAAAGCCGTTAGTAATAAATAAGCCCTTTCCACAGCAATAAAGGAAAGGGCAGACTTGTTTATAGTTAATTAGCAGAGAGTGATTTTGTTACTTTTACGTTTTTAGAAAACCATCATTAGCTGTGCGGATAGACGGTTATCGAAGCCGCTCAAAATTTGATTTGGTGGTGCAGAAGAGTTCAGATTTGGCGCTTCAGCATCACGAAGTTCATAGTTCAACCGTGCTGATGTTTTTTTGTTAAAGAAGTACTGTGCTCCTAAGGTTGTGGTTGTAAATAGTCTTTCAGCCGCTTCACCGCCATCACCATTTGAATCGGTAGCGTGATTTAAAACGTCATAACGGGCATTGAGCTTGATATTTGGCTTAATGCGGTAACCGACATCAAGATGGTAACCATTTGCTTTCTGGTCTTTTAGTACGCTAAAAGTACCGCCATCATCCGGTGTTCTAGCCCCTGTAGTTCCATTGAAAAGCATGCCGTCTGCAGTGATGTATTCGGCAGCGAGACGGTACTTTCCATCAAAATAGGTTGCCCCGAAACCGGCACGATCACGTTTATGACCTGATTTATCATCAATGGTTCGCTTGCCATTGTGGCTCCATGCATAGAACTTCATTCCATTGCGTCTTGGGCTCTTTGAATCACCAAATATTTTTTCGGTAGAGAGGTACAAATAGGTGTCTTTGTCATTGTCGATATCGTTAAAAGCCAAGCCATTACCGTTACCAAGCATTAGCGCATAAGAGTGCTCCCAATCACCTTGACGGAAGGCATCAAATACTTGAATCCCCATATCTCGTGCAGCACCAACTGGAGATCGGCGTTTACTGTCACCCGATGAATTATCAAAATGACGTTCAATCAGTAGCCGGTTTGTTGCCGAAGTAAAGTTGACATAGTTAACACGGGTATGGCTTTAAAAGACTCTTCTGACCCCGGTGTTTTGAATAGGCCGACACGGACTCGTGCACCGTCAATGTGGTTAAGGGTGATACTTGCATCGGTTAATTGTCCCTGCGAACCATTTTCACCTGTGGTGATACCGTTGTTACCGAGTTCGGTCATTAGGAAGTAGTTGACGTTTTTATCCAGTGGCAGGTTTGCACCTCTTACTGCTAATCGGGCACGTTGAATATTGAAGCCATTTGAATTGCTAAGTTGAGGAGCCAGTTGATTGAATGCCGCAGGGCCGCCTTTTCCGGGACCGGCTTTAAGTTTAGTGTCATTGGTTTTTTGGTAATTTATTTGAGCAAAGCCCCAGAGTTTTGCTCGGGGCGCCTGGTCTGCTTTTTCAGTACCTTGAAGCATTAGCCAGTTAGCAGCATAAAGAGGTTGGCAAGCCATTGCCCCTGTTAGGCTTAATAGAATTGCGGTTTTTTTCAAAATCTGTTTTTTATGTTTCATAAATATCCCATTTAATATTGATTGCCTTCTTTGCATCGGGCAAATTTAGTCTGAGCTTAGCTGTATTTATTTTGTCGCGTTTATTGCTTTTATATAGACTTTTACCATTGATTGAGGCTTTATTTGGTTAAGGTTTTAGTAATTCCCAACCTGCCTTCTTCAGCTGCAAAAGTCGAGCAGCTCCCGAAGGAACGCGAGTGATTCCATCGCGAATGTTAGGTTCCTTGCCAAGTACTTTTGCCATGTTTCTAATGGTGTTTTTGCAGGCGCTGAAGCGGACTCCAGCATCTATTAGGGCTTGAATACGTTTGTCGTTGACGTTTTCAGCAAACATTAGGCGTACGCCGGGTCCAAAACCGACAATCTCTATATCTGCTTCGGTAGCGGAATAATGCCTCAGTAAGTTTCCGGCAACATTCAAGACCAGTGTCTGTTTGAACGGGTCAGGATCACTGATTTGTAAAACAATTTTTTCATCGGCAAATGTCTCAGGCAAGGGGGCGTTTGCAGAGACCGATAGTGCAGAGAAGCAGAGCATCGCTCCGATACAAATTGAGATGAATTTTGAGCTAATTCTATTAAGCTTCATGTGTTTAACCTCTAAAGTTTTTATTAAATTTTTAGCGCGCCTTCATAGGTATAGACGAATCGAAAATGGTTTTATTCCATCTATTTTTAGCAAATAAATTTATGAGGATAACAGCATGGCTAATATCATAAATTGTTAATATATATAGAGTTTTACAAAAAAATAAGGGGCTGTCCTAGATAACTAGTTAAGATGCTTTCTAACCCATTGTCTTAGCTGCAATAACT
>DBOI01000063.1:3800-14050 GCA_002299245.1 Hydrogenovibrio sp. UBA650 | reverse complement strand
CCAAGCAAACTTTTTAAAAAAGTGCTTAAACGAATAGTGACGCGAACCGTGCACATCACTAATGGTAATGGTGAAATAATTCCTCATACGACCCTAGAGACAATTTTTGGCTACAGCGCCGCCAATACTGCGTCACCCATTTCACTGCACGTGACTTTAGTCATGCCCTCTTCGTAAATATCGCCAGTTCGCAAACCTTGATCAAGTACTTTACCGACCGCATTCTCAATCTTAACCGCTAAATCTTCACGGCCTAGAGAGTAACGCAACATCATCGCCGCAGATAAAATTGTAGCCAGAGGGTTTGCCAAGTTTTGACCAGCAATATCCGGAGCAGAACCATGGCTTGGCTCATACATACCTTTATTGTTTGCATCTAGTGACGCAGATGCCAACATTCCAATCGATCCCGTTAACATCGACGCTTCATCAGACAGAATATCACCGAACATATTACCCGTTACCATCACGTCAAACTGTTTAGGGTTAAGAACCAGCTGCATTGCCGCGTTATCAACATACATGTGATTAACTTCAACTTCAGGATACTCTGGAGCCATCTCATCAATGATTTCACGCCACATCTCTGTTACTTCAAGTACATTGGCCTTATCAACCGAGGTCAGTTTTTTATCACGCTTCATCGCTGCCTGGAAAGCCACATGAGCAATTCGCTTCACCTCTGACTCAGAGTAAACATAAGTGTTGTAACCTTGACGCTCGCCATTATCCAAAGTACGCACACCACGCGGCTGACCGAAGTAGATACCCCCCGTCAGCTCACGCACAATCAAGATATCCAAACCAGCAACCACTTCAGGTTTAAGAGTAGAAGCACTGGCCAACTGAGGATATAAGAATGCTGGACGCAAATTTGCAAACAACTCCATCTCTGAACGCAGGCGAAGCAGGCCTTTTTCCGGGCGAACCGAAATATCCAAAGACTCCCACTTATAACCCCCTACAGCACCTAGAAGTACGGCATCAGAATCGTGAGCTTTGGCCATGGTTTCATCAGCAAGCGGCACACCGTGCACATCGTAAGCTGCCCCACCAACAAGATCCTCTGTCATATTGATATCAAGACCATCCGAAACCTTCAGTGCTTCCAGTACCTTTACCGCTTCTGCGGTAATTTCAGGACCAATTCCATCACCAGGTAAAACTAAAACTTCTTTTGTCATCTCTTTCTCTTCTTTACTCTGTAAAAAGCCAAGGATTCTTAGCTTTGTAGGATACTTCAAACAGCCTAATCTGTTCAGCGTGCTGGAGCGTTAAACCAATATCGTCCAGACCATTTAACAAGCAGTGTTTACGAAAACTGTCTACTTCAAATTCAATAATATCGCCATTGGGTTTGATAACCTGCTGGTTTGCCAAGTCAACAGTCAGGCTATAGCCTTCCTGAGCTTCATTTTCCTTAAAGAAACTGTCTACAGTCTGATCGTCTAAAATTATCGGTAAAATACCATTTTTAAAGCAGTTATTGAAAAAAATATCTGCAAAAGATGGAGCGATCAACACATCAAAACCATAATCTTTCAAAGCCCAGGGAGCATGCTCTCTACTCGAACCACAACCAAAGTTTTCTCTGGCAATAAGAATGCTGGCTCCCTGATAACGCGGCAGATTCAAAACAAAATCTTTGCGGATAGGCCTATGCGAAGTATCGGCATCCGGTATACCAACATCTTCATAACGCCACTCGTCAAAAAGATAAGGGCCAAAACCAGAACGTCGAATCGACTTCAAAAACTGTTTCGGCAAAATCGCATCGGTATCGACATTGGCACGATCCATTGGCATCACAAGTCCGGTAAAAGTTGTAAACTTATCCATCTTACGAAGCCCTCAACATTTCACGCACATCGACAAAATGCCCGGCGATTGCAGCGGCAGCAGCCATCTCAGGGCTCACCAAATGAGTTCGTCCACCGGCTCCTTGACGCCCTTCAAAGTTACGGTTTGAGGTTGAGGCGCAGTGCAAGCCCTCTGGTAACTTATCCGCATTCATCGCCAAACACATTGAACACCCAGGGTTACGCCATTCAAAACCAGCATCGATAAAGATTTTATCCAAGCCCTCTCGCTCTGCCTGTTGCTTTACCAAGCCAGACCCGGGTACAGCCAAGGCCTGTTGAACCTTTTCAGAAATCTTATGGCCTTTCAAAACTTGAGCCGCAGCGCGAAAATCTTCAATTCGAGAGTTGGTACAGGAACCGATAAAGACATACTCAACCGGAATATCCTTAACCGGCATATCCGCATCCAAATCCATATACTCCAAAGCGCGTGCAATACCGCTCGCTTTAACTGGGTCCATCTCTTTTTCTGGGTTTGGAATTTTGCCACCAATATCCACCACCATTTCCGGTGAGGTTCCCCATGAGACCTGTGGCTCTATCTCAGAACCATTTAGCTCAACAACAATGTCAAACTCAGCGTCATCGTCCGACTTTAAATCTTTCCATGACTCGGTTGCCAAATCCCACATTTCACCTTTTGGTGTAAAAGGACGCCCTTTGACATAATTGATCGTTTTTTCATCCACTCCAACTAAACCAACACGAGCCCCGGCTTCAATCGCCATGTTACACACCGTCATACGCCCTTCAACCGACATATCACGCATAACCTGACCGCCAAATTCCAAGGCACACCCCGTACCACCGGCCGTGCCAATTTTGCCAATAATCGCCAGCACCACATCTTTTGGGGTAACGCCAATCTGCAACTCACCATCAACACGCACCAGCATGTTTTTCATTTTTTTCTGTAACAAACACTGGGTAGCAAGGACATGTTCAACTTCAGAAGTACCAATACCGTGAGCCAAAGCGCCCAAGGCACCGTGAGTTGCGGTATGAGAGTCTCCACACACCAAGGTCATACCGGGTAGAGTCGCCCCCTCTTCGGGGCCAACGACATGCACAATCCCTTGACGCGGATCGCCCAAGCCAAACTCAGTAATCCCAAACTCTCGAGTATTCATTCCAAGAGTTTGCACCTGCACACGAGAAACCGGGTCTTCAATTTCATCAGCAGAACTAAAATCTGTTGTGGGTACGTTGTGGTCGTAAGTGGCTAGGTTTGCATTCAAACGCCAAGGTTTTCTACCAGCCATACGCAAGCCTTCGAACGCCTGTGGAGACGTCACTTCATGAAGCAGCTGACGGTCAATATAAATTAACGACGTTCCGTCCTCTTCTTGACGGACTACATGAGAGTCCCACAACTTGTCATATAAGGTTTTGCCTGCCATACCAAAATAACCGATTAAGCCAGTGATTCCCCAACACTTATCACAAAAACATTTAGCCGGAAATTATAGCATTTACAAGAGTTTTTCAGGTGAAAAAAGCACGCTAAACTCGGTTTTAAAACCCGTACTCAGACAAAGAGAACAACTAAAAGAAATTATAGATAGGAAAAAGAAGAGCAATTAGCAATTAGAAGAGCGCTGC
Source organism: Hydrogenovibrio sp. UBA650 (assembly GCA_002299245.1). Lineage (GTDB taxonomy): Bacteria > Pseudomonadota > Gammaproteobacteria > Thiomicrospirales > Thiomicrospiraceae > Thiomicrorhabdus. Next base: position 10,586 of record DBOI01000063.1, on the reverse strand, counting down.
CCCAAGAGTTTAGAGCAGCGCCAGAAGACACTTAAATTAGTAGTAAGTACCCTGTCTGAAGTCCCAGCTATTGAAGTGTTCAGCCAACAAAACCATAATCTTGTCGTTATCCAAACCTTTACGAATAACTGTAGGGCATGGAGAGATTGCACGCTCACCACCCTGCATTGGCACTAGCGCTCCAGCTTCGTCAACCATTGCAACCATTACGCCTTGCTCATGGCGTGTCTCTTCTGTTGCATCAGGCTGAATAGAAGCCACATAATCATTGGCTTCAATTCTTAGATCAACAGAGTTTTCAATTCTTTCACCAATACCAGTGATCAAACCACGGTTACCTTTACCTGATGGGTTTGCCGAACTGGCAAATACCAGCTTCTGGTCATTTTCCCAAAGCTCTTTACAGATCTGCTCACTAGGTACACCAAACTTAATAACAAAACAGCTTGTTTGACGCTTGTCCATCATCAACTCTTTACAACCATCGTCAGGAATATACTTCAGACCTTCCTCTTTCCAAGGCAGGATACAACCTAAAAGCACATCTTGATCCCAGTGAGATTGGTAGAAAGCTTCAATTTCAGGAGTCATATCAGCTAGTGCTTTCAACTGATCCATTGATGAACACAAAACAACACCTGGTTTATTCAAGTTTCTTTGCTTAGCATCAAACTTTCTGTCCAGACCAACTCGATCCGAAGTCATGATGATATAACCAACCTTAGTCGGAGAAACAATTGCACCACCTTCACCTCGAAGAATTTCTAGACCAGAAGCTTGCGCTTCACCAGACCACTTTTCTAATTTAGACATGAAAAACTCCAATAAAAATAACTATCCACAGCCAATCTCTATAGCCACACGGACAGCAAACAAACAATATAAATTCGGTTGCCCAGCTCGCTCAACTAAAGGACAGTTGAGGCTTGAGTAAATTTCAAAGCGCGGAATTATAACACCTATTAGCCGCTGTCAGTAAAAAACATACTAAGATGTTGGATTTTATGTGAATTTATAATTCTCAACAGTAGTAGAATATGCGCTGCCAGAATATCTGGTTAAATCATTTTTTAGTTTCCATCAGAATAACAGAACCGAGTTAAATGGGTTATACAGTTAAAGAAGTTTTCTACTCACTACAAGGTGAAGGTGTTCACAGCGGCAGGCCTGCCATATTTTGCCGACTCAGTAACTGCAATTTATGGACGGGCAGAGAAGAAGATCGTCCACAGGCTGTTTGTCAATTCTGTGATACCGACTTTATCGGCACTGACGGCCAAAATGGCGGTCGCTTTAAAGGTGCTGACGAACTGAGTAGCTACCTTAAAAACTTTTGGCCCAAAAACACAAAGCAACACCCTTTTGTGGTTTTGACTGGGGGCGAACCCTTGCTTCAAGTTGATGATTCTCTGATAGAGGCGCTGCACAAAAATCAGTTTGAAATCGCCATCGAAACTAACGGTACCAAAATACCTCCTCCAGGAATTGACTGGATATGCATGAGCCCGAAAGCCAATGTCCCCATAATTCTGGATCACGGAGATGAACTAAAGCTTGTCTACCCTCAGCCAAATCTTATGCCTGAAAAAGTTAAAGACTTAAACTACGAACACTTTTTCCTTCAAGCGATGGATGATCCAGACCCTGAGATCAGTAAACGAAACCTTGAATTGACGGTTGACTACTGCTTAAAAAATCCTCAATGGCAGCTCAGCCTGCAAACTCACAAAATGCTTGGTATAGACTGACTATCTAATACTACTGGCCTATCAAACCTTGAGTTTTAACTCTTTTAGTGATAAATTCTCTAACAAATAATTTAGCCTTGGCTAACTTTTTATTTAGACAAGAAAAAAGTCTAACCAAACCATAATCTAGACAAAGCAAAGAAATAACTATGTATCAATTTAAAACAACTACAAAATTAGCTTTAGGTTTGATTCTATTAAGCTATTCCTTTTTGGCTCAAGCCCAGTTAAATATTGTTGCCACCACAGGTATGATCGCCGATGTAGTCAAAAATATCGGTGGCGAACACACCAAAGTAACAGCACTTATGTCCCCCGGAGTAGACCCGCATCTGTACAAAGCTACTCAAGGTGATCTAAGAAAAATAATCAAAGCTGATATTATTTTTTATAACGGCCTGCTTCTAGAAGGAAAAATGCAGGATATCTTTATTAAACAGGCCAGAAAACAGCCAATTTATGCAGTTTCTGAAGGTATTCCCGAAGATAAAATATTAGTTGCAGATGACCACCCTGACCCCCACATATGGTTTGATGTAAAACTCTGGATCAACGCCAGCCAAAACATTCTCAATGCTCTAGTCGAACAAGACCCTACTAACAAGCAAAGCTATCAGAAAAATGCCGCCGACTACGCGAAAAAACTGGAAAAGCTTGATAACTGGACACGTAAACAAATCAGCTCTATCCCTGCTAAACAGAGAGTATTAATTACTGCGCACGATGCCTTTGGCTATTTTGGCAAAGCCTATGACATTGAAGTGACAGGTCTACAAGGAATGAGTACAGCCGCAGAATTTGGCCTTCAAGACATCAAACGTCTGAAGGACTTGATTATTGCCAACAATATTAAAGCAGTATTTATCGAATCCAGTGTCTCTCCAAAATTTATTGAATCACTGGTTAAAGGCATAGAGGCGGAAGGCTATCAGCTTCAAATTGGTGGAGAGCTCTACTCTGATTCCATGGGGCTTGAAGGTACAAAAGAAGGCACCTATATAGGCATGGTTGAACACAACGTCAACACTATAGTTAAAGCCTTAAGTGGTCAGTAAAGGACTTTTCATGCCCAACACCTCCAAACCATCACCGGTAGCCGTCAACAACTTAAGTATGCGCTACCAGCATAAACCGGTTTTAACTGACGTCAGCTTTGAAATTCCTGAGGGCAAAACTATCGCCATAATCGGCCCTAATGGTGCCGGTAAATCCACCCTTCTAAAAGGGGTTATGGGGTTACAGCAATTAATTGATGGCGAAGTGCTGTTTTATGGAGAACCTCTAGAAAACAAAAGACTGTCAACTGCCTATGTACCTCAGCGTGAAGAGATTGATTGGGACTTTCCGATTAGCGTACTTGATGTGGTGATGATGGGAAGACACGGTCATCTCAAGTTCTGGCAACGCCCGAGTAAAATCGACTATGAAATTGCTGAAACCGCACTAAAAGACTTGGAAATGTGGGACTACAGAGAACGCCAGATCAGCCAGTTATCCGGAGGACAACAACAACGTGTATTCCTGGCCAGAGCACTTGCTCAGCAAACCAGCCTTTATCTAATGGATGAGCCTTTTGCCGGAGTCGATGCCGCTACCGAAAAAGCAATTATCGAGCTGTTTAAAAGCCTCAAATCACACAATAAAACCATCGTTTGTGTTCATCACGACCTGAGTACTGTTGGCGAATACTTTGACTGGGTGATCATGCTCAACGCACGTCTTGTTAGTGCAGGGCCAGTAGAAGAAGTTCTGACTCGTGAAAACCTGCAAAAAACATACGGCGGCCGGCTATCTTTGCTCAACGAACTGACTGAAACAGTCTACCGTACACGCCTCGATCAAGCCCACGAAGACGAGTAACCAATTTGATGGAAGGTATTACGGTTTCAACACCTATCTCAACATGGCAACTTCTGGTCGATTTTTGGCAGTTCAAAGACATGAATGTCATCTGGGTATTAGCGGGAACAATTCTACTTGCTGTCAGTGCCGCCATGGTCGGAACATTTGCTTTTCTACGCAAACGTTCATTGATTGGAGACGCACTCGCTCATGCGGCTTTACCTGGCGTAATGATGGCATTTCTACTATTTCAAACCCGCGATCCAGTGATTATGTTCTTGGGAGCTCTGGTCTCGAGCTTTATCGGCTTTTACATTATTGACTGGTTACCAAAGAATACCAAGATCAAACCCGACGGTGCTCTGGCTATTACCTTGTCATTCTTTTTTGCTCTCGGCATCATGCTGCTCTCCTATATCCAAGGCATGAATATTGAAAACAAAAGCGGCTTAGATAAAATCCTATTCGGACAAGCAGCGGCCATGACTGAAGATGATATACAGCTTTTGCTTTCAGTTACTATTCTGGTACTCGCGGTAATTATGATTCTTTTTCACAAATTCCGCGTTATTGCTTTTAATTTAGACTACGCCCGAACTATTGGGATAAACGTCAAATTATTCGAATTTATCCTAGCTCTTTTGATTGTCATGTCGGTAGTTGTCGGCCTGCAAATTGTAGGGGTGGTCCTAATGGCAGCTGTGCTTTTGACACCGGTTGCCGCGGCACGCCTGTGGAGTGATAAGCTTAACCATATCCTGGTTCTGGCAGCCACAATTGGTGCTTTGAGTGCCATAATCAGCACACATATTTCCTACCTGGGCCCAGCCATGCCGACTGGCCCATGGATGGTAGTAAGCATGGCGAGCCTATTTTTCCTTTCTTTCTTATTTGCGCCTGAAAAAGGCCTGTTAAAACGCTATCTAGAACAGAGAACATTGCGTCAAAAAGTGGTGGAAGAGAATATTCTAAGAACACTTTATAAACTATGGGAAAGAACCGACTTTGAACAAACTTGTTTCAATATGGCAGATATTCAATCGCTGCGCTCTATTCAAGCCTCTAGACTCAAGGCAGCTTTAAAGCTGCTGTGTCGTAAAGCCTTGATTACCGAGTCAGCCAATGGTTTTGACCTAACCGAACACGGTCAAAAGATGGCTACCCAATTAACTCGCCGTCATCGACTCTGGGAAAGGTACCTGAGTGAACAAGTCGACTTAACTCCAGAACAGGTTCACAGCCAGGCAGAATGGGTTGAGCACATCTTGACCCCGGAACAAGAAAAACTCTTAGAAGCGGAACTTGATGAGAGTCGAATAGATCCTCACGGCAAGAGTATCCCTGCGAAACAGAATGGTAAAAAAACACAAGGACAAAGTAATGCATGATCTATGGATTATCATGACTGCTTCTCTGGTAGCAGCCTCAACGGCTCTGGTTGGTTCTTTTCTAGTGTTGCGCCGACAGTCTATGATCGGCGATGCAATAAGCCATTCAATCTTGCTCGGTCTGGTGCTAGCCTTCTTGATTACCGATTCACGCTCAATGCTTGTGATGTTAACTGGGGCAGTTATGATTGGTCTAGTCACTGCATGGCTGAGTGAAATGCTGAATCAACTCGGCAAGCTTCAAGTTGATGCCAGTATTGGAATTGTATTTACCCTGTTTTTTTCCATCGGGGTAATTTTAGTATCACTCTATGCAGACCACCTTGATTTTGACCGGGACCATATTATCTATGGCGAAATCACTTTTATACCATTTGACACGATTATCTGGGGCTCAATGAAAGATGGAATTGATCTTGGGCCAAGAGCATTTTGGGTTATTGCAACTGTTTTTATGATTGTCTTATTAAGTATTACTCTGGGGTTTGAACGCTTTAAAACCGTTACATTTCAGCCGAGTTTAGCAATCTCCTTGGGCATTAATGTAGTTTTTTGGAACTACTTTTTAATGACACTTGTCTCAATGACGGCGGTGGCCTCATTTGACGCAGTGGGAGCAATTTTGGTGGTTGCCTTACTTGTGATTCCTGCCAGCAGCGCCTATCTAGTTGCCAAATCATTAAAATCAATGCTGATCATTGCTGTGGGCTACTCACAAGTGGCAGTAATATTAGGATATTCGGTTGCTTATTGGCTCGATAGTTCCATCTCTGCTTCGATTGCGGTTAGCGCAGGCGTTCTTTTGTTTATTACTATCATTGTTCAGCAGTGGAAAAAGAAAGGCCAACAAGAGTTTGATGAACTTCAAGCGCTGCCCAAAGCTCAATAAAGAATTAGGTTTAATTAAAAAAATGGGCCTGTAAGTAATTTGCCAAGCCATCTTCTCGGTTTGAATCAGCTTGATCACATTGTGGCAACAAGCCTTTTAACTTCTGACTCGCATTGCCCATAACCACGCCATGCCCAGCAGTTGCCAACATCTCTTTATCATTCATACCGTCGCCGAACGCCATAACCTGATCGGCAGTCAAACCTTTCTGCCGCATGATCATTTCCAAAGCATGGCCTTTGGAAACGCCAAGGTTCATCACTTCAAGGTACTCCGCAGAAGTAAAGGTGATATTCAGCAGGTCTCCAAGCCTAGACCTTAGCACAGACTCCAATTCAACTAGCAGGTCATGCTGTGCGGTAAAGTAGATATTATCAATCTGCTCCAAACCAATTTTATTAAAATCTCTAAACTGATATTCGAATCCAGAAAGATGGTGAATAGCCAGTAACTCTTCATGCGGCTCTTCGACTAACCAAAGATCTTGTTGATAGATATTGCGATGTACTTCAAAACCTTTTGACAGGTCTAAAACTCGCGCCACCAAATCTGCCGGGATGAAATCTTCATATATCACCTCTCCAATATGGTTATGCACCCTGGCTCCATTTGAAGTGATCACTCCAGCTTGCACACCCAACTGCTGAGCAATCAGATAAACATCCTGAAAATGGCGCCCGCTCGCCAGCATGATTTCATAACCAGCTTGTATCAATTGTTCAACAGTCTGTTTAGTTAAGTCGGTGATTTTATGTTGGTGATTGAGCAGGGTTCCATCTATATCAACAACAATCAATTTAATCTGTTCTGTAAGTGGCAAAGAACTCGCTTTCGAGTCAGTATTATTCATGGAAGGAAAATAATCAGTTATAGGTTTCGTTAAGAACGTTTATTAAATTATGAACCTGTTTTTCACAAC
>DBOI01000063.1:0-3471 GCA_002299245.1 Hydrogenovibrio sp. UBA650 | reverse complement strand
TGCCCTGGCAGGCATAGGTTTTTTGAGTTAACTCTGCAAAACTGACTGCACCGTTCATGTAGGCATCAATCAATTGCTGCTTACTAACATCGTAACAGGTGCAAACATTGCGCTCCAAATTCGTACTTAACAGTCGAGGAATATTGGTGTCAGTCGAAGCAGTCATTATTCAAAGTCTTTATTTCTTGATTCTAATTCTTTTGATGTCATAAAACGAACTATATGCGCCTCGTCTTCAGCGCTAATATCACTGCATTTAAAAGCTGTACGCCTGATCTGTTTGCTGTCATCAGCTTCTTGTTGGTAAACACATGTTGCTCGGCAAAACACAAACTCATCATCAAGTTTGAACAGACAGCACACCAGATCACCAGGCCTGTAAGTTTTTTCGATAAAGACACTAAAACCATCTACAGCCAAATTGACTCTGCAGATTGGCCAAGCTTGATGATTTGAGAGTTCTCTATAGGCCTGTTTCAAATTAATCAATAAGGTCTCATAAATATTCAACTTCTCGACCAGCAAGGAGATCACTTTTGCCAACCAGTTACCCTTTTCAGCCAATGCAGGCAAACCTTTAATGAATTGGTCAGAATCAAATAATTGCGGCGACGCTATTTGATACATAAATAGCTTACCATGGATACTCTTTTCAGCGACTGAGATCAACTCAGCCGTATAACTTTCAACCCTCTCGTAGTAAGCCTCGAGCAGGGGAAACACTTTAGACGAACTCGAGTTATCTCGAAGCTTTAGAGAATCGTTGTGTTCTAACATCTGGTGATAATCGACTCGCTCAAGCACCTCTCCACCCTCAACAATAGCATCCAGTAGCCAAGTCATAACTTTTAATTTAGAGTGAATTTCAGAGAAGAGTTCAACCGCGCCATTTTCAATATGCTTTTGGTGACTGAAAAGTTGCGTCAGCTCAGAATTAATCATTTTCAGCCTAGTGAGTTGCTGGTTACTAAGCAGATCATCTTTGTGCACATGAATACAGTGACCAGAACTGTCCTGAGGCTCTAAGAAAAAAGCAATTTCTACATCAATTCTAAAATGGCTTCTCTGCTCAATGCTCATCTGCGATTATTGTCCTTTATATTCGATAGTTAATCATCTGCCAAATCTTTACCAGCTAGCATTAGATCTTCTGCTCTACTTAAGAAGTCAGTAATATTCTCTCCGGGTTGATACTCTGTAGCCACCGCTGAAATAACGATTTTGACAGGCCTGTCAAGCATAAAACTTTTGTCTTCAAGCACTCGGTTAATCCTCTGGATAATATGATTTGCATTTTCAACATTAATCCCCGGCATCAGAATCATAAAATCATCAACACTTAATCTTCCGAGAATATCGACGCTTCTCAGCTGATGGCGAAGCTCTGATGAAAACTCTACTAGAAGTTGATTAGTATTGCTTTTACCTAAGCCTTCTAGAATTGATTTCCAATCTTGGATTTCAAAAAGAATAAGGGATAAATCGCTCTTATAACGCTGTGATCTATCCATCTCATATTCAAGCCTTTTCAGGCTGTATTTATGATTTGCAAACAAAGTAGTTTCATCGGCTATTGCCAGATTTCTTATTTCCTCATTGGCAGTTGTAAGCTTTCGGTTTGTTTCAATTATTTCCTGCTCGAGATCCAAATTACTCTGTTTTAACTCATCATTATTCTCAGCTAGTCCCTCACGATACTTAGTTAGCGTTTTATAAAACATCGCAGACATAATTGCAGCAATTAACAGTGCTCCCATCAAGCTCAACCAGGTAAGGGTAGTGAAATATTGCACCTTTTGTTGATGCTGAGTCTTAACTCTGAGTTGCTGGGCTTCGTAGCCTCTTTCCAGCATATTTGGGTAGAAACCACTGCCAATGACCCAATCACTATTCGGAACCGCCCTTACATAGGTCAATTTTGAATCCACGGTTCCAGTTTTTGGGTTTAGCCAGTTATAGCTAATAAACTTATCTGAGTTCGATAACCCAGTTTTAATAATCATTTTAAACAGATCATGTAAGTTTGAATCGTCAGTTTCAGACATGTTACGTCCGACAATATCCGGACGCGCATAGTTGAGTAACAGATTTCCATTGGTATCAACTACAAAAGCATAATCAGTAGCACCTTTACCTATTTGGTTTATCGCTTCCAAAAGCTGAGTTTCCGTAGTTTTTGTCGCCGTATCTAAAAACTCTGCAGACCCTATGTACCAGTCATAAAAACCCAAACCTTTAACAAATGCGAGCTGTTGAAACTGTCTATTTTCAGGTTCACCAGGTTTGGTAAAGGTATCCCACAAAAAGCCCTGACCCTTGTCTTTTGCCAGTAAAATCTCTTCTTGAATAACTTTGCGGCCACTAAGATCCTCAAAATCGATAATTGACTTTGATTCCAAGCCTCTCATGTAATCAGCGCCTAGCTGAAGCACGCCATCATAATTAACAATCCAAATATAACTTTCTCCGTTATGCCATTCCAGAGGTCTTAGCGATTCTATTATCAGTTCTTTTAGTTGTTGTTCAGGCAATTCATTTTTGTAATGGTCATAAAGCGCCCGCGAAACTTTATGGGCATCTTCGACTCTACGCTGAATACGATCATGCAACTGCTGCTTTATAATTGAGTGCCTGTGTTCAACTAGATCGACCATATTATTTATTTTGGAGCGAATTCTTGACTTCTCAGTTTCAATAAAATCATTCTCAATCTGGGCAATATCCTTATCAAAAGCAGCCTCTTCAGCATCTACAATAAGCGTAGCGACAACCAGCACCATAGTAGGTATAAAAATAACTGGCAACATTGCCAAAAGCTGAATCATAAATTTAGAATTTTTCACAAACAACCTTTATCAAAAACCTATTTAACCTAATGAAAAATAAGGATGTAGTCATAGTAATCAAGCTCAAACCTGATGACAAGCAGAACTTATTTAGACTGAAATAAAAAAGCACCTGTAATTAGGTGCTTTGATTAGATTGGCTTAATTCGACTTACCGCTGATGGAAACATGGTAATGAGGGTCTTCAGAAACATTAACCTCGACTAACTCTGAGGCATCTTTTAGCAGTACCTGACACTCCGGACTCAAATGTTGCAGGACGAGTTTCTTTCCTGCCGTCTGATACTTTTTAGTCAGGTTATCTATCGCTTCAATCCCGGTATGGTCATAAACTCGCGAATGCATAAAGTCGATCTGAACACACTCTGGATCATTTTTAGGGTCGAACATATCGATAAAGTTTTTTGCCGAAGCAAAGAATAGAGGGCCTTGAACTTTATAAGTCTTAACTACCTTGCCATCAACTTCAGCAGTTGACTGCTCAAGCATAATACGTTCCGCATGCTGCCAGGCAAATACCAGAGCTGCCACAATGATACCGGCGATCACCGCTACGGCCAGGTCAAATACCACGGTTAATACCGTTACCAGAACCATAACAAATGCATCAGACTTACTCATACCG
>DBOI01000086.1:7492-11039 GCA_002299245.1 Hydrogenovibrio sp. UBA650 | reverse complement strand
AGAATTTGGAACTAAACATATAGAGGCCTGTTGATGGCAAAAGTAAAAATGGCTTATGTTTGCACTGATTGTGGTGCCGAATACTCTCAGTGGCAAGGACAATGTCCTGCATGTAATGCTTGGAATACTCTAAAGGAGATAAGGCTTAGCAGCCTTAAAAAAACAAGTGCAAACTCTAGCGTAGGCTATTCTGGCGCTATTGATAATAAGGTTCAGTCTATAGATGATATCGATCTGGCTGATGTCCCCAGAATTACTTCAGGAATGAGTGAGCTTGATCGAGTTTTGGGTGGTGGTGTCGTGCCTGGATCTGTAGTGTTAATTGGTGGTGATCCAGGTGTCGGTAAATCTTCGATTCTATTGCAAGTGATGTGTCAGCTCAGCCAGACAAACAATGCCTTGTACATTACAGGAGAGGAGTCTTTACAGCAGGTCGCTCAGCGAGCCAAGCGTATGCAGCTTGCTGATGACAAACTAAGGCTTCTGACCGAAACGGATGTTGAAAGAATCTGTATAAGTGCCGAAAAAGAGCAGCCAAAAGTAATGGTGATTGACTCTATTCAAACCATGCAACTCGCTGAGGTCAATAGTGCGTCAGGAGGGGTTTCTCAAGTTCGAGAGTCTGCAGCTTATCTGACGAGATTTGCTAAACAAAATAATATTGCTATTTTTCTAGTCGGCCATGTCACTAAATCTGGCGAAGTAGCTGGCCCCAGAGTTCTTGAGCATATAGTTGATACTGTCGTGTTTTTGGAAGGTCAGGTAGATAGTCGTTTTAGAACTTTACGTGCGATTAAAAATCGCTTTGGTGCTGTCAATGAACTCGGTGTTTTTGGGATGACTGACAAAGGTATGAAACAGATCAAAAACCCGTCGGCGATTTTCTTAAGTCGTGGCGACGCTCCTGCTCCTGGCTCGGTAGTAATGGTTGTTTGGGAAGGTTCGAGACCTCTGTTAGTGGAGATTCAAGCTCTGGTTGATGAGTCTCCCTATGGTGCTCCTAAAAGAGTTACAGTTGGCCTGGATCATAATAGGATTTCTATGCTGTTGGCGGTAATGCACCGTCACGGTGGAATTCAGGCAAGTGATCAGGATGTCTATGTGAATGTGGTTGGCGGCGTTAAAGTTTCAGAAACCAGTGCGGATCTAGCTCTTTTGTGTGCAATTCTTTCCAGTATGCGAAATCAAGCCTTAGATCAAGAGCTGATTATTTTTGGAGAGGTCGGTTTAGCTGGCGAGATAAGGCCTGTTCCAAGCGGCCAAGAACGTATATTTGAGGCCGCAAAGCACGGTTTTAAGAAAGCGATAGTGCCTTATGCCAATGTTCCTAAGGAAGGCGTACCTGGAATGGAGGTTATTGGAGCAAAAACATTGCAACAGGCACTAGATTATCTGTAAGTAAATAACGATAAGTATTTATTGTAGTCTTAGGTGTATATTTGCAATAGCCATATCTAGAAGCTAAGATGTGTTAAATTTTATTTTTGCGCTCTGCCTGTTGCAGATGAAGTAAAACAGAATAATCCCGCCTAATACCAAAAATAATAGAGGGTGATATGATGCAGAAATCCCTTCCCATTTTAAGTTTACTTTTTTTTAGTGGCCAGGCGCTGGCTTCAGGATTTGCTTTAACAACTCACAGTGCAAGTGGCCAAGGCTTTTCGCAGGCCGGTGCTGCTGTTAATGCATCAGATGCTTCTATTGCCTGGTTTAACCCCGCAGGATTGGTAAATATAGAAGGAACTCAAATGGTCGTTGGCGCCAGTGTTATTCTGCCAATCTCTGATTTCAAAAATGATGGTTCCACGTTGTTCCCAAGTACGCCAAACCAGATGCCAAACTTTGGCGGTGATGGAGGTGGAGCAAATGCAGGGTTTGTACCAAATTTTTATATAAAAAGTGATTACCAAGACTTTTCTGTTGGTTTGGGGGTAAATGTACCATTTGGTCAGCATATTGATTATGAAGATAGCTGGGTTGGTCGTTATCACGCGACAGAAACAAGTTTGAAAACAATTAATATCAATCCATCAATTGCCACAATGGTTAATGATAATCTTAGTTTAGGTTTCGGGGTTAGTGCTCAATATGTAGATGTTGTTTTGGCTCAAAATGTAAACCAACTCGCTTTGAATTCGGCAGATGGTAGTGCTAAGGTGACTGGCCAAAGCTGGGCTTACGGTTATAACCTCGGAGCCATGATTCGAGCAAGTGATGAATTAAATATTGGAGTAAGCTATCGTTCAAAGGTTACTCACGATGTCGATGGCAAGGTCCGTTATAGTGGGGTAAATAATTCTGCTGATCTTAGTGCTCTAAACCCAATGCTGCCTCCAGGAACAACTCTTGCTAACATTCTCAACAATGCTGACGCATCTGCAACTGTGAACCTACCTGCTTCTGCATCTTTGGCATTTGATTACAATATTTCTGATAAAACCCGTTTGTTAGCTAGTACAACCTGGACTGGCTGGTCGTCATATGATGAACTTGTTGTTGAGTTTGACAATCTAGCTCCAGATTCTGAATCGAATCAGAACTTTGAAGATAGCATGCGATATGCTCTTGGGGTGTCTCATCAGTATAATCCTAAGCTACAGCTTAGGGCTGGCCTGGCGCTTGATATGACACCTGTTCCTGATGCAGAATCTCGCTCTCCAAGAACTCCTGATAGTGATCGTACCTGGTTGTCTGTTGGATTGGGTTATGATGTGACAGATTCTTCTCATATTGATTTAGCCTATTCTCGAATCTTTGCTGATACGCCAGATATGGATTACACAACAAATTCAAGTTTGGGCGATGCTAAACTTACAGGAAAATACGATACAACAATCGAGATATTTAGTGCCCAGTTGGTTTGGAACTTTTAATTTTCAAAAACTAAAAAGTCCTGAAAAAACAGGACTTTTTTATTTACTTCTAGTTTTCCGGCATATATTTTCGTCTTATCCAATAATCCGCACTTAGGTATTTGCCGCCGCCTAAAAAGAGTAGTGCCAATAACATAATAAAGTAAGTTGCAGCCCACTCGATTCCATTGTTGCTGATTATAAAACTACCATGCTCAGTCAGCCATTCATAGTTGCCGTGTTCCTGCAAGATGGCATTGGCACGCTCAAGTCTTTCCGAAGCGCCGGCAGCATTTTCATTTGCCCAGGGAGACATTAAATCGTGCACAGCTTGCCAACCATTTTCCAAATGTACCGAAACGGCTGCAACAATCATCGTTACCATAAGTGGGATTGTTGCCCAGCGAGTTGCAAACCCCATAAGAATAAAAATAGAACCAATGACCTCAGCAGCGACGGCAAGGCCTGCCATTAGGTATGGGAAGGGGAGCCCTAACCCCCAGTCCGGGTTACCGAACCACATTGCTGTGCTATCGAACGCCTGTAGTTTATTAGTGCCTGCAATCCAGAAAACAGGAAAAAGGTATAGCCTGATCATCAGTGGAGCAAGAAATGATAAATGCTGTGTTGAGTCCATTAACTGTTGAAGTTTGATGATGAGTTTTGTCATATTATTCCCCTTGGTAACTTGCTGG
>DBOI01000086.1:0-7139 GCA_002299245.1 Hydrogenovibrio sp. UBA650 | reverse complement strand
ACTAAAAAATTACTTTCAACAAGTCTGATAATAATTTTTAAAGACGATGCAGTAAAAAGTAATAACGCCCCCTTTTTTTAAAGCTAGAATAGAAGCGAATTAACATTTTCTGGTCTAGGATTTCGTTGAAAGATATCAAACCAAAAGTTGAACAACTGTACGAATCTCTCCCGGTTGCCTGCGTTCTGTTTGGTCGAGACGATGATGGTGGTTGGTCGCTACTATGGCAGAACGCCTCAGCAATATCTGTTTGGCAAGATTTTGAGATTGACGACCATCCCATGTTCAAACTAGAACTAATGGAAGTGATTACCAAAAATAGCTCTTCTAGTTTCGATTATCAGTTACCTAATTTACTCAATTCTTATCAATTTATTGCTATACCATTCGATGGCTGCGTGCTTGTTCAATTCTTTCCCAAGCAAGAATCGACGTCTAATGATCTCTCATGCTCAGGCCTTTATCAAAAAGTAGTTGAATCGGCATCACTTGGGGTTTTTGATTGGGATATTGAAGAGGATCAATTTATCCTGACTCCGAGAGTTTATGAAATTATTGGTGTTTCTAGTGCCCAGCTTGAGCATTGCTATCAGAGTTTTCTCGATATGGTTTATCCGGAAGATGTTGGCTTATTGAAAGAGGCTATTGAAGGTCATCTGGCAACCGACTGGCCTTTGAGTGTTGAATTTAGAATGATCACTGGTGAGCATTATTCACAATGGGTTCAGATTCAAGGCCAGGCGGAATGGAGCAATGATTTGCCAGTAAGGCTGACTGGTAGTATCAGAGATATCTCAGAACGCAAACACACTGAATTGGAATTGAAACAACGAGAAGCCCTAATTGAACAAATGATAGATGCTCTTCCCATCAGTATTTATGTAAAAGATGCTCAAGGCTGTTATCGATTCTTCAATGCAGAGGCAGAGAATCAAACTAACAAACTTCGCACCGAGGTAATTGGCAGAACTGATTATGAAGTCTATCCAATGCCTGTTTCAATGAAAAAAGCCGAGCTTGATAAGAGTATCCAATTATCTGAAAAGCTCTCAATATTTGAAGCTGAATCAGAAGATAAAGATCAAGAGGCATGGTTACTATTTGGCAAGATTCCGATTCAAGTTATGCAATCGAATAGACCTTATGAAATCTGGTTACTGAGCTTCTCATTAGATATTTCTGATAGAAAAGCAATGGAAGAGGAGCTTAAAGAAGCTCGGGCAATTGCCGAAGATGCAGCTAAAGCCAAGGCGGATTTTTTATCGGTAATGAGTCATGAAATCAGAACGCCTCTTAATTCTGTGATTGGTAATGCAGGATTGCTACTTTCAGACAGTATTGATCCTGAAATGGCCGAACATGTTGAGATGATTAAACGCTCTGGTGAACACCTGCTTTACTTGATTAATGATATTCTCGATTTCAATAAACTTGAGGCAGGTAAAGTAGAGCTCGATTTGCAGCCGTTCGACCTTAAAAAGCAGGTTGATACGGTGATTGATATGTCGTCTACAAACGCCAAGCTAAGAAATATTTATCTCAAATCTGATATTTATCCAGACGCCAAACAAAACTTACTTGGTGACGAGGGGCGTTTGCGTCAGGTATTGTTAAACTTAGTAGGTAACGCAGTTAAATTCACCTCTGAAGGAGGGGTGACGGTCAAGGTTTATCAACCTAGATACTCGGATGCGGTTCGCTTTGAGGTTATTGATACAGGCATTGGAATTGCCGCTGAAAATATCCCCAAGCTATTCTCCGAGTTTGCCCAGGCAGAGTCTTCAACCTCTAAAAAGTATGGTGGTACAGGGCTTGGTCTTGCTATCAGTAAGAAGCTGGTCGAAGCTATGAACGGAAAAATCGGAATTGAAAGTAAGGAGGGTGAAGGTAGTACTTTCTGGTTTGAGATTCCTTTCCAGACTGTAGAAGGAGAATCAACAGTTTCGAAACCTCAGGATAAGGTTTTGGAAGATTTAACAGGCCTGTCAATTCTGGTAGCTGAAGATAACTTGCCTAACCAGTTCTTAATCAAATCGATACTTGGAAAGCTCGGTCATGAAGTTACGCTTGCCAATGATGGGCTTGAAGCATGGAATGCAATCAATGACCAAGATAAGCAGTTTGACCTGGTATTAATGGATATGCAGATGCCAAATATGGATGGGCTAGAGGCAACTCAAAAAATCCGCAATGAAGCTTCTGAAACAGTGAGTTCAATACCGGTAATTGCCCTGACAGCCAATGCCTATGATGATGTTTACGATACTGTTATCGGTGTGGGGATGAATGACTGTCTGATTAAGCCTGTTAATATCGATCAGCTCAAACAAACCCTTAACACCTGGGGAGCTTCTAAACATAGCTAGAGGTTAAGCTATCGAATCCCCAGATAACTCTTCCATTCTGTGTAAAGTGGTTTGCTGGTTGCAGCTAAAGCAGAACGTTTGACTACTTTGGTAACCAATACTTTTTCATTGTCTAAGGTACAGCTGTAGCCTCCAGCTTCTTCAAGGATTAACCAGCCAGCAGCATAATCCCAGAGATTTTGTGAACCGTGTAAATATATCTGGCCTCGGCCTGCCGCTATCCAACACCAATCTAATGCAACTGAGCCAAAACTACGTTGTGATGAGTAGGGTACTTCAACGGCAATTTTGGTCGCCATTTCCGGGGTCAGGCGTTTAAAGTCTATAATCCCACTGGTCTGCTTAATATGTTGTTTAGGTGTGTGAGCAATCAGTGGTTGATTGTTTAAGGTAGCCCCTTGTCCTGTTCGAGCTGCAAACATTTCGTCTCTGCTAGGGTCATAAACCAAACCTGCAACCAGCTCGCCCTCTATCATCAAAGCCAGTGAGACTGCAAAAACAGGAATCCCTGCGGCAAAGTTGCTGGTGCCATCGACAGGGTCGAGAATCCAGCAACCGGACTGACTTTGCATGGCACGGACCTGTTCGGCATCAGACATCTCTTCACCTAAAAAATCATATTGAGGCCAGTGATAGGCAAGAAACTTTTGTGTCAGTTTTTGCATTTCAGTATCGGCTTCTGTCAGCAGTGAACCGTCTTGCTTCTCTTCAGCAACAACTTGCTCGTAGCGAGAAAGAATTTCTTGTCGGGCTAATTCAGCAATGCCATCGCAGAGTAGATTCCATTCAGTCTCATATTGAAAAGGGTGTTTAATTACACGGTTAGTCATACATTGCCTTTTTTCGATTTGGATCTTGTTCAGTATTGAGGTAATAAGTACTTAATTTGACCATTTCGATTGCGTTGGTTGAAGTTTCCTTTACTTCAAGAACATAGTTGCCAACTTTTATACAGGTGCCAACTTCTGGAAGCGTTTCTAACTCTTCTTGAATCAAACCATTCAATGTCTTGGGGCCATCGGTAGGAAGTTGGAGATTGTACTCTTTGTTGAGGTCTCGGATAAACTCACCGGCATCAATAGTCATAGAGCCATCTTCATGCATTGAGACTAACTCTTCAGGTCTGGATTTCGCATCAGTAGAGAGCTTCCCGACGATTTCTTCGAGCAGGTCTTCCATGGTTAGCATGCCTTGAAGGTCGCCATATTCATCAACAATCAGCGCCATTCGTCTTTTCTGTTCATTGAATTTTCTTAGCTGTACATTTAAAGATGTGGTTTCAGGAATAAAGTAACCAGGCCTGGTGATTTTAATCAGGTCTTTGAGAGTCACGTCATCGCGCATCAGTATAGGTAGAGCTCGTCTCAAGTTGATAATTCCGATTAAGTCCTCATCCATTGAGCTTCGGTATAGTGGAATTCGAGTATATGGAGAACGCTGAAGATTCACTAGAATTTGTTCGATCGGTTGGTCAACGTCTACAGCGTACATATCCTGTTTGGGAATCATTACATCTTCAACGGTAACGTTTTCTAATTCAAGAACACTTGAAAGCATTGAACGGTACTGTTCTGGCAGCTGACTAGTGGCCTCGTAAATTAGAGTTTGAAGTTCTTCATGGGTAAGGGCATGGGCGTCTTCGACATCCCGGATGTTAATCCCAAATAGTCGGATAAATCCATTGGCAAAAAAGTTGACCATCCAGACAATTGGTGACAGTATTTTGAGTAATGGCGTTAATACATAAGCGGCTGGATAAGCAATTTTCTCAGGGTGTAGGGCCGCGATAGTTTTTGGCGCAACCTCTGCAAAAACCAAAACTACAAGAGTAAGTAAGCCTGCTGCTAAAGCAATGCCCGCTTCTCCAATCAACTTCATTGCAATTATGGTCGCCACAGAGGAGGCAAAAATATTAACAAAATTATTGCCGAGTAAAATAACTCCCAGTAACCTGTCTGGAGACTCAAGTAGGCGCTGCGCAAGCTTAGCACCTTTGTGCCCTGATTTGGCATGGTGCTTAAGACGATAGCGGTTTAAGGCCATCATGCTGGTTTCGGAGCTAGAAAATAGGGCAGAAAGAATGATTAGCAGGACGAGAATCCCGAACAGAATCGAAACGTCTAGAGAGTTCAATTTTTTTCAATTTAGTTATGAGTGGAAGCGAATTATACCTTATTAGCAGTCGAGGAAACAAAACCGTGAGAATAGAAAAATGGATTAGCTGTCATTCAGCTACAAATTGGAGTATTAAACTGGTTCCAATGTAACTTATGATCAGTGCGAAATAGGCCCAAATGGTAAACTTTACTGCAGTTTGTCCGCGCCAACCATATCGAGAGTGACCAAAAAGAAATAGTCCGTAGATTATCCAAGCGAGAATTGCAAAAAATGTTTTGTGAATTAAGTGTTGCTCAAATAGGTTTTCAACAAAGAATATGCCGCTGACTAATGCAAAAGTAAGGAAAATAAACCCAATACTTAGCAGTTGGATCATGGTATTTTCCATGACTTGCAGTGGTGGTAGCGATCTCATAAGTTTAGGTAACCGCTTAGCTTTAAAGTTTCTTTCTTGAACCGAATATAAAATGGCTTGGGCAGTCGCTATTCCCATAATGCTATAAGCAGCAATTGACATTAATACATGACTTCCTAGCTCTAGAGGAAGTTGAACCTGTTCTGTGACTGCAAGAGGCAAAAGAGTACTTAGGGCAGCAAGCGGGTATATAAAAATTCCCAGTGTCTCTGTTGGCTTATTTAGGTGGGTTATGAGTAGAATCGCACTGCCTAAAAGGGCAACCAGTGATAGCCCATTGCCTAAGTTAAAATAAATAAACTCGTCAATCCAAAGAGTAGACGTTAATGCAAAACCGTGAGCAAAAAGGGCTGGTAACACAACTCGAATAACTGCAGATCGGATAGCGGCATCGTTTCCACTTTGAATTTTAAAAAGAATTAATGCACTTGCAAAAATATACAGTAGGCTGGCAAATATGGCGGACAAGGCTGTTGCAGTCATCTTTTAAAAGTAACCCCGATAGAATAAAACGACGCGATGAGCTCAAACACAAATAGTTATTGTTTGGTTTTTTTAGTTTTGTCTATTCTACCGCAGATACTATGCAGTTTTGCTAAAAAAAGCCTATTAGTCTAAGCAAGAGTTTTTGATGTATCGGTTGATAATCTAAGCTAAGAATGAAAAAGTTGTGAAAAGTTGATAAATAACCATCACCATCTGTTTAAGTTATAATAATTGGCTTGGTAAAAAAATCGATACGGTAATTGATTTAGATTCTATTTCTTGGAGTTTTCATGTTTGACAATCTTTCTGATCGCTTAAATAAAACCCTTAAGACGATTCGAGGGCAGGGGCGCTTAACGGAAGCTAATATTAAAGATGCGCTTCGCGATGTTCGCCGTGCGCTGCTTGAAGCAGACGTTGCTTTAACTGTGGTTAAGAGTTTTACGGATAAAGTCCAACAGCGTGCGGTTGGTCAAGAGGTCTCTTCAAGCCTGAATCCAGGCCAGGCATTTATTAAGATTGTTCGCGAGCAGCTCGCTGAAGTTATGGGGGCAGAGGCAGAACCGCTTAATTTTAATGTTGAACCACCTGCGGTTCTTATGGTGGCTGGCTTGCAAGGTGCGGGTAAAACCACCTCAGTAGCTAAATTAGCTAAATGGTTACAAGAGCGTGAAAAGAAGAAGGTCATGGTAGTGTCTGCCGATGTCTATCGACCTGCTGCAATAAAACAGCTAGAAACTCTAGCTGAACAAATCGATGTACTGTTCTATCCCTCTTCCGCCGATCAAGATCCAGTTGATATTGCTAAAAATGCCCATGCTGAAGCTAAAAAACAGTTTGTCGATGTTCTGATTCTTGATACTGCAGGCCGCTTGCATATTGATGATGAAATGATGCAAGAAGTGCAGCGTTTGCATTCAAGTATTAAACCGGTAGAAACGTTATTTGTGGTTGATTCCATGACCGGTCAGGATGCCGCAAATACCGCTAAGGCCTTTAATGATGCTCTACCTCTGACTGGTGTGATTTTAACCAAAACCGATGGTGATGCTCGCGGTGGTGCGGCGTTGTCGATTCGTGAGATTACCGGTAAGCCAATTAAGTTTATTGGTGCCGGTGAAAAGACTGATGCGCTGGAAACTTTCCACCCTGATCGTATGGCCGGCCGTATTCTTGGTATGGGCGATGTTCTCAGTCTGATTGAAGAAGCTGAAACCAAGCTCGATCAGAAAAAGGCCCAGAAGTTTGCTAAAAAAGTTCAGAAGTCTGGCCAGTTCGATTTGGAAGATTTCTTAGAACAGCTGCAGCAAATTAATAATATGGGCGGCGTTGGCGGCTTGCTTGGAAAACTTCCTGGCATGGGACAGTTGCAAGGCCAGATTGATGGCGATATGGCGCAGAAGGAATTTAGACGTCTGGAAGCGATTATCAACTCTATGACTCAAAAAGAGCGCAAGTTTCCCGCGGTAATTAAGGGTTCTCGCAAACGCCGAATTGCCAATGGTTCTGGTACCTCTGTTCAGGATGTAAATAAGCTGCTGAAGCAGTTTACTCAGATGCAGAAAATGATGAAAAAAATGAAGGGTGGCGGTATGAAAAATATGATGCGCGGCCTGGCAGGAAAAATGCCTCCTGGAATGGGAGGAATGGGTGGTGGTTTACCGCCTGGAATGCGTTAGATAAATCCCTCAAGAGCTTAGAGCGGCTGCAAATGCCGATTTCTCGGCTCTGCGCCGAGTGCTTCGTTTCTCGTC
>DBOI01000027.1 GCA_002299245.1 Hydrogenovibrio sp. UBA650 | reverse complement strand
ACCATCAGCTGAAACAGCAAAAGAGGCTCCGTCAAATACCAAATCATCCTGCCCGCCAACTTGGTTAACGTAGACAATTGGTCGCTTGACTTCATCAACCCTTCTTTGCAAAGTTGCAATTCTATCCTGCTGTTTCTCTTCTGAAAAAGGAGAAGCATTTAAATTTAGAATCACATCGGCGCCAGCGTCTCTAGCCTGCGTACAGGGACTAATTTTCCAGATGTCTTCACAAATTAACAGGCCAAACTTAATGCCTTCATATTCAATCACACAGGGTTGATTGCCGGGCTGGAAGTAACGCTTCTCATCAAACACACTGTAATTAGGCAGATTCTGCTTGATATAACTGGCTTGAATCATGCCGCTTTCAATCCAGGCCGCCATATTAAAGCGTTCACCAAGCTCATCCATCATTGGATAGCCAACAACGCAAACAATATCCTTAACCTCTTCGCAGAGGCGTTTTAAAGCTTTATCAACTTGAGAGTAGAGAGCGTCTCTAAGTAACAGATCCTCTGGCGGATAACCGGTAATAGTCATCTCCGGAAATACAATAATATCGGCTGAGCACTTGCTTTTTGCTTCTTCAGCAGCAGCAATTATCAGATCAACATTTCCAGAAATATCGCCAACGATTGGGTCAATTTGCCCCATAACCAGCGTTACTTTTTGTGTCATCTACTGTTTCTCTCTTGTAATTAATTGAGTTGCGCAAATATGGCCTGCCCCATCTCCGCAGGAGAGCGTACAACGGTAACTCCGGCGGCTTCAAGGGCGGCAAACTTGGCTTCAGCAGTGCCTTTACCACCACTGACTATTGCTCCAGCGTGTCCCATACGTTTGCCTGGAGGGGCGGTTACCCCAGCAATATAAGCAACAACAGGTTTGGTCACATAAGCTTTAATAAACTCAGCCGCATCTTCTTCAGCCTGACCACCGATCTCTCCAACCATGATGATACCTTCAGTTTGCGGATCTTCCTGGAATAAGGTCAGGCAATCGATAAAGTTCATACCCTGAATTGGGTCACCACCGATACCAACACAAGTCGTTTGTCCCAAACCATTTACAGTCGTTTGGTGAACCGCTTCATAAGTCAGAGTCCCTGAGCGAGAAACCACGCCAATTTTACCTGGCTTATGGATATGACCAGGCATAATACCTATCTTACAGCCCTTGCCATCATCTCCTGGGGTGATCAGCCCAGGGCAGTTAGGTCCAATCAGATAAGCATCCGATTTTTCCAATACAGCGCGAACCTTAAGCATATCAGCAACAGGAATCCCTTCAGTAATACAGGTAATCACCTTAATACCAGCGTTAATCGCTTCAATAATCGAGTCGGCGGCAAACGCCGGTGGCACATAGATCATCGATGCTTCCGCACCCACTTCAGCAACAGCTTCAGCAACCGTATTAAATACCGGCAGGCCTAAATGGGTTTGCCCGCCCTTTCCAGGTGTAACACCACCCACCATCTTGGTTCCATAGGCGATGGCCTGTTCAGAGTGAAAGGTTCCCTGCTTTCCAGTAAAACCCTGGCAGATTACTTTAGTATCACTATTAATCAAAATACTCATCTAATTTATGCTCCTGCCACTTCTACTGCTTTTTGTGCTGCATCCGCCAAACCGTCGGCGGTAATAATACTCAAACCACTCTGAGCCAGTTTTTCTCTACCCAATTCGACGTTGGTACCTTCGAGGCGAACCACAACCGGAATGTTTAAGCCGACTTCTTGAACCGCCTGAATAATCCCTTCGGCAATCAGGTCACAGCGCACAATACCGCCGAAAATATTTACCAGAATAGACTTCACTTCAGAGGATGACAGAATCAATTTAAAGGCCTCGGCAACTCTCTCAGGCGTTGCACCACCACCAACATCGAGGAAGTTGGCAGGGCTACCACCATTTAGCTTAATCAAATCCATGGTCGCCATGGCTAAACCAGCACCATTGACCATGCAGCCAATATCACCATCCAGTGCGATATAGTTTAACTGGTGCTCAGAGGCTTCCGCTTCACGCTCATCTTCCTGAGAAAAATCGCGCATCTCAACCAGTGCTGGCTGACGGTAAAGTGCATTTGAATCAATATTTACCTTGGCATCCAGCGCAATTAACTGGTTGTCACCGGTCAGAACCAACGGATTAATTTCAAGCTGAGAAACATCTTTATCCAAAGCCAGTTTGTAAAAACTATTCATCAGTTGACCAAGCTGTTTAAAAGCGGCGCCTTTTAAACCGAGAGCAAAACCTACCTCGCGACACTGATATGGCATAACGCCAACCGTTGGATCAATATGAACACTCAAAATTTTCTCCGGTGAAGTCTCAGCAACTTGTTCGATATCCATTCCACCAGCCGCTGAGATCACAAAAGTGTGCGTGCGAGTTACACGATCAACTAACAAGCTCAGGTAGAGTTCAGCCTGAATATCTAGCGTTTCTTCAATCAAAAGGCTATTGATTGGCAGTTCTTTACCAGCGGTTTGAATTGTTGCCAATTTGCCGCCGAGCAATTGTTTTGCAACTTGTTCGGCTTCAGTGTGACTAGAAACCAACTTTACTCCGCCAGCCTTACCGCGAGCACCGGCGTGAATCTGAGCCTTTACTACCCAGGCATTACCGCCAACACTATTGAGTGCATCTTGTAGTTTATTTAAATCAGTAATCAACTGACCTTTTGGTATAGCAATGCCGTAGTCAGCAAAAAGGGCTTTTGACTGATATTCATGTAAATTCATGGGAAAACTTCTTTGTGATCTGTTTCCATTCCAACAAGCACGCTACTTGGCTCATTACAAATAGAGAATATAAAAAATAGGTCATATAAAATTGAGATTATTTTATGATTTTTGGGCTTAAATTGCATTAACAATCTAGCTAATTAAGGGCATTTTGAGGTTAAAATGTTGTTTAGATATGAATAGAATCGAATTTAAGGATTAATGTGAGAGCCATTATTTTTTTACTGTTTGTTGTTTTAGTGTTTTTGATTGTTCGATTTACGATTAATCGAGTAATTGAAATTAGAGAAAAGCAGCGACTAGCAGAAGTCAATCGCCAGAAAAGCCAAAACCCAGAAGCCTCTCAAGAGATGGTACGTTGCATACAAAGCGGGGTTCACATTCCTAAATCTGAAGCTTATTTCGATGGAGAAAACTACTTCTCAAGTGAGCAAGCTATGAGGCAGTACCATGCCTCAAAAGCGGAATAGCGAATTAAGAAAAGATCTCTTCGATCTTAGCTTCAAAAATAACAGTTGCTCCCGCTAAAGGGTGGTTAAAATCAATTACAACCTCTTCAGCCTTTAACTCTCGAATGGTTCCAGGCACCTCTTCTCCTGTTGGGGTATTAAAACCAATAACGTAGCCCTCTTCCAATTCCATTTCAGCAGGGAAATCAGCTCGTGACATAGTTTGTATATTTTGTGAGTCCGGCAGCCCAAAAGCAGCTTCTGGAGAAAGTGTTAGTTTAGCTGTTGTTCCCAACTCCAAGCCGACCAACATCTGCTCTAAGTTGGGCACAAATGTGCCGTCACCAAGAGTAAATCGAATGGTCTCGCCCTCTTCTGTTTGTTCGACCAGGGTACCATCAGCTAAATTCAGTTTGAAACTGATTGCAACTTCACTAGCCTGATTGACAACTTGAAGGGGTGAGTTTTGTTGTTTATCCATCTGGTTTTCTCTATTAGTGTTATGCAAATAAAAAAGCCACAAACAACTGTGGCCTTTAAAATCAATATCTAGTCAATATTTGATGTTTGTTTAGGTTTTACCAAAGAAGCTAAAAGGCTCTTCAGTTAATTTTCGGCACTCTATCTGCCATTCAAGCTTGTATCCGCAGCTACCGCCAACACAGTCGACACTAGAAACGCCAAATGCAGATTGCTTACTGGCCAATCTGTTCAGGTAAATATAACCTTCAGGGCATAGCTCTCTAGCTTCAATTCTCATAGTCCAGCTATCTAAAGAAGCTACTGGTTCATTATAGTGAGTCGTTAGCTTGAACTTCTTTTCGGCTAGTTCTTCTATGTTAACCTTTGAAGTTGCTTGACCATAGGCTTCAGCAACTTTAATCATACCGGAACCAGCACTGTCAATACCGTCTCCAATAGTTGAACATCCAACCATAGAAGTTAAAGCAGAAACCAATAAAGCTGTTTTTAAAGTGTTTACCATCCCAGGCATGCAAACTCACCAAAAATAATTGCTAATAAGCGCAAAATAATAGCATAAATTAGGGTTTTGTTGGCTCTTCTTTAACACCAATCTCAGAAATGACAAAACAGAGATTGGTGTGAACTTTTTTGCCGTCTATCAACAGCGAAGTACCTTGGGTATCTTCCGGGTTAATCCGTACATCTCCACGATAATGTTTGATCAACTTACCTGTCATGCAACTGTAAAACTCAACATTGCGATCCAATCCAACCAAGTCAGACTGAATGTTTTTGGCAGTATTCGCTACCTTGTCACAACCAGAAACCAAAACCGTAGCGGCGATACCGATCATCAATAAAACCTTTGATAAATAATGAGTCTTCATTGAGCTTCTCCCGATTGAAAATCTTTATTCCTGCAGCAGAGTTTAACGTTTTTTGATGATTTAAGAGTATTAAAATCAATTAAGTTAACTTGACCATTGAGATTGTGGGGCTCTGAAAGCAATTCGTTTTCAAACAGATATGATATGGTTCAATTCAATACTTGACGGAGGTTAGCTATGAATATCAGCTTTGACAAAATAATAATCACTTTGATGTTGTCCTCAATCACAACTCTTGGTCTAGCTGAAATAGAGATTAGTGAGAGCCTTGAAGGCTTAACCGAAGCGGAAAAAGCTTGGTTATTAGATGATTCAAGCTTGGATGTATTCACTGTAGCTTCTGAAAAACTCAAGTGGAGTTCAAAAGCCAGTAAAGATAATTATTGGGTAAAAAATAGTCTGACTATTTCTAAACAGAGCTTAACAAATGGCTGGATTAGATTTGACCAATGTCACTACCAACTTGATCCAGTTGCTAAAATTGAGGTTAGCTACCATCCAGAAAAAACAAAGTCATTGAAAGTACTGTCGAACAATGGCATCAACCAAGTAGAAGTGGTTGGTAGCTTTGTGGTGCTTCAAGGGGTAAAAAAAGGTGCTCAAGTTTGTATTTCGGGAAGTAGTAAAACGCTAACTCCAGAGGGTAGGCGCTTCAGTATTAATCGAGGCCCTTACATGCGCAAATTTCTGGATGGTTATTTTCCAATGATTGTCGAAGAGTCAATTCAACTAGAAGATGATGTTTCTGCAAAACTGATTAGCCAAACCCCAAATCTGGAAAACAGTAGCAACAATCAAAACAAAAAAAGCAAAGACATTTCCGACTTAACATTTAAATACGCTTTTGAAGGTGTTTTACAAGCCCACTATTTATTCGAACGTCAAGACTAAAATATTAATGATTTTATTAGTTCACTATTTATCAGAAGTGATATATAGGGCGATTGAGTGCATTTCCTCTTCACTCATTGTTGTAACGATCGGTGCCATCATTGAGGTTAAAGGCCCAACACGCTCGCCCGCTTTGTAGATTTTCAGCTTGGCAAAAATAGCCTCGGCAGATTGAGAATTCAGTCTTGGACCAACACCACCTTCACCAGTCACGCCATGACAACCAACACAGTTTTCATAAGCTTTTCTTCCTAAAACAAGCATTTTGCTTATATCTGTCGGCTCGGTTAATTCCTTGTATTTTGCTGGATCAATTTCAGAGCGCGGAGGTGGTTGCTGGATTTCTTCCAGAGTCGCATGAGAAGCGGGTTTTGCTGTAGAGTTCTGAAAGTTAAATTAGTACTACTTCCAACCAAAAACCCGATAAAACCGGAAACCATAGCAACTAATATAGTTATAAACATACCGCTACTAATGACTTTCATTGCCAAAACCTCGACTCATAATTTTTTTATTGTTATTGGTTTAAGACTAACTGATAGCAGGTTGGAATAGTAATTGATTGCGCTTTGTAGTTTATAAAAATCACATAAACTTGATCTATTTCAATTAATTGATTTATAAGGGCGACTAGATCTTATTAAAAAGCTTTTCTATGCGTTTAACTGATACCGGCACAACGGTTTTCATTGGCTGCGAAAACAAAGAAACTCTAAGCTCTTCCAGCATCCAACGAATTTCAATAAGCTGCGCACTGTTCTGATAAGCGGGTTCTGCTGCCAGCTTTTGATACTGTTGAATTAGTGGACGCATTTCAGTAATACCCTTTTGATCTTTAGTCGGATCCTGATCGATTTTCTGGAGCCGCAATTCCAAGGCCTGTAAATACCTAGGTAGCTGATTGAACCATTTCTCTGGTGTGACTCGAACAAAATCGGTAGAGATCAAATCATCCAATTGACTCTTTATATCGGTTAAGGATGCTAACCAGCGAGGATTAGCCTTGCCTCTAACCTGTTTGGCAATCTGCTGATGATTAATCAGGATCTGATTGACTTTTTTTGCGATCTGTTGAGATTGCTCAATCCAGTTGCTACGTACTATCTCAAGTACTTTTTCAAACTCATCTTGAGAGCGAATATTTTCCGGATTAGGAATTATTTGATTGAGAGCACGATCAATCACCTGTCGAGTCAAATCCTGACAGGTGCCATAAGGTGCATAGCACAGACACGCTTTCTGCATAGGCAATTTCTTTTGCAGGTATTTTAGTTTGTCGTGCAGCAGGGCTTCAATTAGCTTAAGAACGGCCTCAGAATGAGCTTGCCGAGCACTGTCTTGCTCTCCCAACAGGCTGAGTACGATCTGACCGCCATCTACTTGCAACGCCGGATAAGCCAACATCTGCTTACCTTGAGGCTTAATCGTTTTGCTTTCCTGCAGATCACCAAAATCCCAACTGGTGACCGGACGGTTTTGATTGGATTTTTTCTGTTGATGTTGCTGTATTTTGGCGTCTACCAGATGTTGATACTCTGATTTAAGCTCTATCAGGCTATTGTTTTCACTTAGCTTTTTGCCCTTATCATCTTGCAAAACAAAATAAGGCGTTAGATGACTCGGTAACTCTATATTGGTAAAGTCGGTTACACTGACTTTATCGTTGGCGCGTCGATTCAAGGCCCAGACCAGTTGATTTTCAAAGCTCTCTATCCTGCCATTTGGGGCTTTCCGATCTTGTCCCATCTCTTTTAGAACCAGGTCGGCATATTGAGGGGCTGGTATAAACTGTTTACGCAGCGCTTTTGGCAAGCCCTTAATATAGAAAGTGGTTTTCTCTTTTAACAGGCCTGGAGTTAACCATTCAAACTGTTCAGGTTCGAGATTATTTAGATTGGCAAGCGGTAGATGATAAATTAAGCCATCCTTATCTTTGCCCGGATCAAAGCTGTAATCAACATCCAAACAGATTTGGTTGCTGATATGCACCTGGTCAGGATACTCAAGAAGAAAACTTTCATCAGTCTGTTGCCTCATCAGATCCTGCTGTTTGAGGAATAATCCTTGCAATTTTTCAGGGTTAGAGTGTTTGGTTTTCTTAACCCAATTTTCAAACGCTGGCTTGTTATAAATATGATTGGGAATACGTTCTGCATAAAAATCATAAAGCACCTCATCATCCACCAAGATATCTGGACGACGCAGCTTGTTCTCCAGCCTTTGAATCTTCTCAATAAGAGCCTGATTATGGACAAAGAACTCAGCCTTAGTAAACAGCTGCCCTTCTACCAAGCCGTGACGCAGGAATATTTTGTGCGACTCTTTTGGGTTAATTGGCCCATAGTTACAACGCCGTTTTGACACAATTGGCAGGCCATATAGAGTGATCGATTCATAGGCTCCGACCTGCCCAGCTTTCTTTTGCCAATGCGGATCCGAGTAACTGTGTTTGATCAGATGCTTGGCCAGACTCTCGACCCAACGCACATCAATCGACGCATTGGTTCTCGCAAACAGCTTGGAGGTTTCGACTAGTTCGGCGGAGAGCATCCACTTCGGTTTTCTTTTAAAAAGACTGGAACTTGGATGAATAAATAGTTTGGTATTACGTGCACCAAGATAGGATTTTTCATCATTGCGAGTGGAAATATTTCCCAATAGGCCTGCCATTAATGAGCGATGCAGGGCGATGCTGTGCAGATCACTGAGTCGTTCAGTGACTTCGCCTTTTTTTCCATTTGGCAAAGTCTTTGTTACCTCTTCATAAAGGTGTAACTCGCCGACTTTCATGCCTATGCCTTTAAGGCTGTGTTCCAACTGCATGGTCAGATCATGCCATTCACGCATACGCAAATAAGAAAGAAAATTGGTTTTGCAGAGCTTGCGCAGTTTATTTTGCGACAGGTGGCGCCGTTGGTGCTCATAGAAGCGCCATAGATTAAGGAAAAACAAAAAGTCTGAACGCTCATCTTCAAAGAGTTTATGTGCGGTTCTCGCTGCTTGCATAGTGGTTTCGTTAATATCTCGCGGGTCTTGAATACTCAATACCGCTGCGATAATAATCACCTCGGCGAGGATGCCGTTTTTTTCTCCCTCAATGACCATCTTGGCGACACTAGGATCAATTGGCAAGCGCGCAATCTGTTTACCCTCTTCGGTAATACAACGTGTATCGTCAATTGCCCCGAGTTCATGTAACTGCCTAAACCCATCATTAATCGATTTATCTTCTGGCGCTTCTATAAACGGAAACTTTTTTACATCACCTAAGCGCAACTGAGCCATGCTCAGAATCACCGATGACAAAGCAGTACGATGAATTTCTGGATCGGTAAATTTCTGTCTGGCGTTAAAATCCGCTTCGTCATATAGGCGAATACAGATACCATCACTGACTCGACCACAGCGACCTTTTCGCTGATTGGCAGAGGCCTGAGAAATCTTCTCAATTGGTAGCCGCTGTACTTTGTTGCGCACACTATAACGGCTAATTCTGACCTGACCAGGGTCAATCACAAACTTGATACCGGGAACTGTGAGCGAAGTTTCCGCCACATTGGTACTCAAAATAATACGGCGTTTCTGTGAGGTTTGAAAAACCTTTTGCTGCTCTGCCATAGAGAGCCTGGCATAGAGAGGCACGACCTCGGTGTTTTTCATCTGATGTTTTCTAAGGGCCTCAGCGGTATCTTTAATATCCCGCTCTCCAACTTGAAATACCAGAACATCGCCAAAAGGGTCTTCCAAAGCGAGTTCATCAATCGCAGATACAATCCCATCCACCATATCTTGCTCAATCTGATTGCCCGAATCATCTTCATAGACAGCCAAAGGACGGTAGCGCACTTCAACGGGATAAGTTCTACCAGAGACTTCAACCACAGGTGGTTTTTTACCATCAATTTCAAAGTGGTCGGCAAAACGCTGAGTGTCAATTGTGGCGGAGGTAATAATGACCTTTAAATCGGGACGTTTTGGCAGTAGTTGTTTGAGAATACCCAGCAGAAAATCAATATTAACTGAGCGTTCATGAGCTTCATCAATAATGATCGCTTCATAGTTATTAAGATAACGGTCATTCTGAACTTCAGCGAGTAGAATTCCATCAGTCATGACTTTGATCAAACTATTCTGATGAACTTGATCCAAAAAACGAACCTGATAGCCAACTAATTGACCAAGCGTAGAGCCAAGCTCTTCGGCAATACGCTCTGCAACACTACGAGCAGCGAGCCTTCTCGGCTGGGTACAACCAATTCGACCATGAACACCTAGACCGGCCTCTAGACAGATTTTAGGAATCTGAGTGGTTTTACCGGAACCGGTTTCACCTGCAATCACTACTACCTGATTGTTTTTTATCAGTTCAACCAATTCATCTTTTTTTCCTGCAACTGGCAGCTTGTCATCATATTCAATCTCAGGAACCAGTGATTTTCTGTGTTCCACCAGGCCTGTTGATTTTTGAATTTGAGAACAGAGCTTCAGCCAACCACTATGATTGCTCAGCTCTTCAGACGTTAGTTTTTTAAAAGCTTGGTTTTGGATTGATTTTTGAAAATGAAAACGATCCTTAATCAAACAGCTGTCTAGCTTGTCAAAGGCCTGTTGACAAGATTGCAAAATGGATGGAGATGAACTGTTTGCCATATTCTGGTTTTTGAAGAAGAAAAATCTAGACGGACCAATTAAAGTATTGAGCGATTATTTTCATCTAAGAAAGCACTAATATACAAAATATGTATAATTACGCCTATACCGAAAGCACGCATTATATCAAAAGCGTGTTGCTAAATTCAGTTAAGGAAAATGCTATGAAAATTCGTCAATTATTTGATTATGAAACATGGACTTATACTTACCTATTATGGGATGAAACAACCAAAGAAGCAGCAGTGATTGACTGTGTTGCCGAGCAAGTCGAACGCGACATGCAACATATTGAAGAGCTGGGCCTAAAGGTAAAATACTTGTTAGAGACCCATATTCACGCCGATCACATCACTGGAGCAGGCCCGATTCGCAAACGCACGGCTGGTGAGATTGTCGTTCATGAAAACTCAGAATCCGAATGTGCCGATATCCTTGCCGTTGAAGGCGATACTTTTAAACTCGGAGAACAGCAGATTGAAGTTCTTTATACACCGGGGCACACCAACAATGACATCACCTATCTGATTGAAGGTGCTGCTTTTACGGGTGATACTTTGCTGGTCCGTGATTGCGGGCGCACCGACTTTCAACTGGGAAGCAATGAAGAGATGTATAAGTCTTTAACCGAGAAATTGTTCACTCTTCCAGAAGATACCCTGGTTTTCCCGGCTCATGACTACAAAGGTTTTTCGCAATCAACGATTGGTGAAGAGAAGCAATTTAACTGCCGTGTTGGTGCTGGCAAGTCATACCAAGATTTCAGCACAATTATGGATAACTTAAATCTAGCAAATCCGAAAAGAATTCATATTGCAGTCCCTGGCAATATGAAGTGTGGTGATCTGGAAGATTAGAAATCTATCTCTATTAACTAAAAAAGCCCGCTTTGAAAAAGTTTCAAAGCGGGCTTTTTTATTTCTTACAAACAACTGTTTCAGTGGACTTCTAACACTTCGACTTTGTAATCCAAGGTTTTATCAGCCAGTGGATGATTGCCATCTAAATAGACCTTATCATCTTCAATATCGATGATTCTAAACACAATAGTATTGCCATCAGGGTCTTCTGTTTCAACCGTCGCCCCGACTTCAAGTTCTACATTGTCGTCGAAGTTATCAGGCCCAGCAAACACAATCAGCTCATCATTTTTAACACCATAGCCTTTTTCAGGCGGAATACTAACCTTGGCTTCAAAGCCAGGCTCTTCACCCTCTAAAAATTCTTCCAGGCCTGTGATAATTTCACCTTCGCCCTGAATATAAATCACAGGTTCTCCGTCAAAAGTTGAATCGATCAATTCACCTTTATCATCCCGCAACTCATAGTGAAAAGTTACACGGCTGCCCTTTTTAATTCTCATATTTCAACCTATCTTAGTCATTCAGTGTCGACTACTTAAAAATTTAACGTAAAATAATCAGCGTATTTTACAGCAAAGAGAGTTTTTAATGCGGCAAATAATTCTGGATACAGAGACAACTGGTTTCGACCCTTTAAGCGGTGACCGAATCATTGAAATTGGTGCCGTAGAGATGGTCAAAAGACGTCTCACCAATCACAACTATCATCAGTACATTCAACCTGAACGCGAAGTCCCGCAAGACGCAATTGATGTTCACGGCATTACCAATGAATTTCTTGCTGATAAACCTATTTTCTCTGTCGTTGCTGATGAATTTATGGAGTATGTCGCCGGTTCAGAATTGATTATTCACAACGCCCCTTTCGATGTCGGGTTTATTAACCACGAACTTTCAAGGCTGCCAAATAATCGCTGGGGGAAAATCGAAGACCACTGTACGATTACTGACTCTCTAAAGATGGCGCGCAAAATGTACCCCGGGCAGAGAAATTCCTTGGATGCTTTGTGTAAACGTCTGTATATCGA
Organism: Hydrogenovibrio sp. UBA650; assembly: GCA_002299245.1. Classification (GTDB taxonomy): domain Bacteria; phylum Pseudomonadota; class Gammaproteobacteria; order Thiomicrospirales; family Thiomicrospiraceae; genus Thiomicrorhabdus. The sequence goes on along the minus strand of DBOI01000027.1, from coordinate 27,840 downwards.
TAACTCTAACCGGGTTTTGCACGGCGCCCTGCTTGACTCTGAAATACTTGCTGATGTTTATTTGGCAATGACGGGTGGGCAAACCGCTTTGATACTCGCTGAAGAGGAAAGCACTTCAACAGAAACCAGCTTGCAAACCAATCGAGTTTTAGAAAATCGTCCAGCTTTAAAAGTTATTCAAGCCCAAGCAAGTGAGCTCGAATTACACAGCAAAAAACTTGATGAGATTGCAGCTCGCTCAGGTAATAGCATAAACTGGTAAACCATTAATAAGTTATCAAGACTCGGGAAAATTAACTCCCACTGCCAACCATGCTTGTTTGACTTGTTGCACCACATTTGGACCATAGGACTCAGCGGCAAGAACCATTCCTAAAGCAGCATCAGCGAAATCGCTGTTCTCAGTCCAGTAATTTGCATTTGCATCAAAGGCAACTTTTATAGCAGTATCAATCCCAATGCCTTGCACCTCAACATCGTTATGAGTTCCGCCTTCTGAAAGTAGGTAGAACATTTTATTTGCTACACCGCTATTGCCATGCACACCACAATAGTCAGTACAAAGATCGACATCATCGCAAGAACCTTCTTCAGTTGGATACCAGAAATCGCCACCATAGGTATCCGGTTGAAGAAAAATCGTAGGATCAATCATTGATCTTATTACAAAATTAGCCCCTTCCCCAATAACCCAGCTATCGCTACCTGTGCTCTGATTTACGGCAACCCCAATCCAATCAGAAAATGCTTCGTTTATAGCGCCGGATTCTCGTTCATATCTTAAGTTTGAGTGGTACTCTGTTATTGCATGTCCCCATTCATGAGCGGTGACATCTACTGCAGCAGATAGTGAGACCGGAAAACCTCCGACTGGTCCAGTAAAAGCAATAAAAGCCCCATTCCAAAATGCATTAAATAGACTGCCAGGTGGATACTCAGTACCGCAGATTTCAATTGGCTCAATAGGATAGTCAAGATGAGTTACTGCGATCATCGAACTCCCTTTGTTATCAAAGCTTTTAATGCCTAGCGTGTTTTTTAAGTAATCATAGGTGATTTGAGACCCTGCATGAGCATCGACAGCCTGGGTACTTAGCAAATCGGCTCGAGCGGCATAGTGATCTCGAAAACTAAAATTTGTGTAATCGGCAGGGTTTCGCAAGAATCGCATTGTCTGGATCACAGCTTCAGAATCCAAGCCATCAACACCTCTTCGGGAAGAGTCTCTAAGAAAATACTCATCCTCGAACTTTGTAACATTCAACCCGGTATGATACTTAACCTCACCCAGAACCGTCTGGCCTTTGGTTTGAATATCGACTTGGGTATCAGATTCATTAATTTCTTCAGATAACTCAGGTGGAAAAAAGTTACATTGCTTTAGAGCCGTAACAGTTGTGATAAAAGTCTTATCAGCATCAGAGTCTACCAAGACCTGCGCAGTATTCCACTCATCGGAGCTAACATACCAGCGATTCAAGTCTTCATCAAAAGCGTTCTCTTCGGCAACTTCAAGTACACAGCATGGTTTTGAACTACAGGCTTGAACTTTAAGGGTAACTTTATGCATTGAATTAGCAGCAACATCAAACTCATACTGTTTTGATTCTCCAGCTCGAAGTCTTTCCAAAGCCTCTGTCTCCTTGCTGAAAGCAGATTCTTGAGTAAGTTCTTCCGGATCTTTTAATCCACAACCTGAAACCAGGAATAAAACTGAGAAAGTCACAATTATTTTTTTCACGCTTAACTCACTTAGTGCTTTTGGTTTACAGATTTACTAATAATGCGAACGGGCAAATCAATGCTCACTATATAGCTGTATCTAGTTAATTTGTTATCTATATCAAAGTGCCAATAAATATAAGGTTCCTGGATATCTATGTAGGTTGTTTTATTTAAGACCGATACTTGATCGACTTGAACCATCAGATTTTCCGCAATTTTGTTTAAAGCATCTTCGGCTGAAACCAGTTTATCCTGTTGATCTAACAAAGAATCTATCGCTAAACGAGCTTCTTCAGGGAGTTTTTCAGTGTAGCCGTTAACAGAAATTAACTGGTTATCAGAATTAAAGTGAGCAATTAATTCAACTCCCTGAATTCTAATGCCACGATAAAACCTATGAAAACGAAGGTGATTTCGACCTAAAGAATCAGTCGTTTTTTTATGCAAAACTAATTCTTCATTTGTTCTAATATCAAAATCTGGTGATTGATCTAAAAAGAATTTTTTTGCCGCAGCCGCCAAATCAGCAACTGTAGCGTTATCTGATTCACTTGAAGCTTTGCCTTTTACAGCTTGGGGGGTTAACTTAATAAAAAAAAGATTCTTGTCACTGTTTAAGTCAAGGTCTCCATTGGCAAAGCCAATATTTGGAATAATCCAAAATATTGCTAAAGCCATTGTTTTCAGAGCGATCTGTCTTTTTAGATTCCACATACGATTTACCAACACCATGATAAAAATACTTATAGTTTCCTCATGCTAACATCAAATAAGACGATCCGGAATGATAATTATTTGTTGGGTGATAACGGCCTAATAAACTACATATTCTGTAGCTCATCCATTGCCAAGTTAGCCAACTCATCTACCCTTTCATTTTCAGTATGACCGGCATGACCTTTAACCCAGTGCCACTCAACTTCATGAGCTTGAATGGCTTGGTCCAACCGAACCCATAACTCCTTATTCTTAACCGGTTTATTACTGGCAGTTTTCCAACCCTTTTTCTTCCAGCCATGCATCCACTGAGTAATGCCATTCTTGACATATTGTGAATCTGTCGTAATTTTAACTTTACAAGGCCTGGTCAAGGCTTCAAAGGCCTGAATTGCTGCCATCAGTTCCATTTGATTATTAGTAGTATCTTGTTGGTGACCTTTTAATTCTTTGACATGCTCACCGTACTTTAACAACACACCCCAGCCTCCTGGGCCCGGATTTCCTCTACAACCACCATCGGTATAGGCTTCAACAACCTGCATCTACTTCCTTATTTTTAATTTTTTTACTACTATTAATTCTCTGTGAGGCGACGCCATTATTTGCTGCACGCCAACGCGGCAGTTGCCATTTAACACCAACTAAAGTTGGTGAATCGACTCGTTTTCGGGCAACTAGACAGTAAACGTTGCCAAACTCCAAACCGACAAACTTTAGTGATGTTTCAACTTTCTCAATAAAACGCCCCCAAGTCTTGTATTTTTCATTGCTGGAAAAACACATGACCGGGCTAAACCTTACTTTTTGTACTTCGTATCCCAGTACTTCGAGCCACTCTCTAATTTTGGCAGCACGTCTAAACTCAGCGAGCTCAAAACCGCGTCCCTTGGCCCAATATTTAAACTTCAACCTCAAGGACAGACAAGCAACCGGATTAAACCCACTAATAACAATATGCCCTTCAGGAACCAGCATAGAGTCTACCTGGCGTAGTGCATAATATGGATCATCTATGGTTTCCAGGGTATGTGGCAGGACAACCACATCAACCTTATCATGTCCAATCGGCAGAAAATCAAAATCAGCCTGGATCCACTGTAAATGCGGATCTTGTTGCTCTATATCATTCTGAGAAGCATGAGGGTCAATGATTAGCTTGGTTGATACCCGACTTTCATCAACAATACTATTGTGGGAAATGCAGCCTAACTGAACCAGATAGTAACCAAAAAATTTGTCCAAGGCTTGGTCAATGAGCTGTTTTTCTTGCTTAAAGACAACCTCTCCAGCCTTACTGGCAAACCACCCTTTTAAAAACCGCTGAAAACCCTGATTCATGAACTCACAACACTGTCATTCTGCTAGAATATCTGCCAACTATCATAACAGTTCAGAACCGTTTTAATGAAGACAGTTGGTCTACCCGCCTTAACTAGCACCTACGAAAATTATATCTGGGTGATACATGACGAAACCAATGCCTGGGTAATTGATCCGGGCGAAGCTCCGCAGGTATTAGATTTTCTTCAAAAAAACAATCTGAACCTCAAAGCCATTCTGGTCACTCACCGGCACCCCGATCATGTAAATGGTATACCAGATATTTTAGCTGAAAATCAGCAGGCCTTAGTTTACGGGCCTGAAAAGTGTGATTTGCCATTTATTCAATATCCTTGTTCCGAAAATGATCTTATTGAGCTAGATTCGCAGCTTATATTCAGAGTTCTCGATACTCCAGGGCATACTGAGGACCATATAACGTTTTATAACGACGAGAAGCTGTTCTGCGGTGACACATTGTTTACCGGTGGCTGTGGTCGAATTCTTGGTGGCACAACCTCAGAATTTGCCAACTCAATTTTGAAGCTTCGTGAATTACCTGATGAGTTGGCGTTTTACTGCCCACATGAGTATACTGATTCAAACTTAAAATTTGCCAGATTAGTGGAGCCAGATAATCAACCGCTAATAGACCGAATCGCAAACACCGAGATTGCTTATCCGAGTACAATTAATGAGGCTCAATCTTCGCTTGGGATGGAAAAAAATACAAATCCATTTTTAAGATTTGACACCCCGGATTTAAAAGCAAAACTGCTTGATCGGGGGGCGACCGATGATCCGGTCAGTTTATTTACAACTCTCAGAAACTGGAAAGATCAGTGGGATCATCAGAACTAAACGACAGAACACAAACACAGATGCCTTTTAGATTTTTAAAAACCAAATTTTCTCTTATTCTGATAAGCCTTACTTTTTTTTACTTGAGTGGCTGTGCCGTAAATCAAACCAAAAAAGCCAACAGCAACCCTTACATGCTGTCAAAGCTCAAAAACACTCCAATTCAGTCAGAACAAACCGTTAGTGAATTAACTGCTAAGAGTATTGAAGAAGCGATACCTGTTGAAGAGTTTCATCAGAATTTATGGCATGAGATTCGCACAGAATTCCATTTAGCTAATCAACACTACGGCAATTATGATGATTATCTAAGGTTTTACGGTCAGCGTAAAACCCACCTTCAAAAAGTATCACAGAGAGCCAAGCCCTACCTATACTACATCTTTAACGAGGTAAAACAGCGAGGAGTTCCATATGAAATCGCTTTGCTGCCAGTCGTTGAAAGTGGCTTTAGAGCAACCGCAATGTCACATCAAAGAGCGATGGGATTGTGGCAATTTATCCCTTCTACCGCTGACATTTTCGAACTGGATCGTAACTGGTGGTATGACGGGAGAAAGGATGTTACCAAAAGCACACAGGCCGCTCTAGACTATCTGCAAAAACTTTACAAACTCAATAATGACGACTGGCTACTCGCTCTAGCTTCTTATAATGCTGGGTTAGGCAATGTCTATAAAGCGCAGAAGAAATACCGCAAAAAACATAAACACCAGCCTGACATTCAAGATTACCAACCAGACTTCTGGGAGATTCGTCAGTATCTGCCCAAAGAGACACAACACTATGTTCCGCGGCTACTGGCAGTTTCTCACATGGTTGAGTTTGCAGAACTATTTGAGTTATCCCTTGAACCCATCGACAATCAGGTGTATTTCTCAACCATCAAGCTTAACAATCAAGTAGCCTTGAATCAGGTTGCTAAAATCACCGATACGCCACTAGAGCAACTCGCACAATTGAATCCTGGCTTTTTACAGGCCGCAACCCCGCCAAAAGGTCAGTATCAACTATTAATACCGGTAGAAAAAGCTCCAGCATTCAAACAACAGCTGAATAATAATCATGATCTGTTCAAAGTTAATTGGCAAAGACATAAAATTCGCAGGGGCGATAACCTCAGTCAGATAGCAGAACACTATAAAACATCCAGCAATGCGATTAAAAAACTCAACGGCATACGCAGTTCAAGAATTGTGGCTGGTAAAACCTTGTTGATACCAATTCCAAGCGACGCATCCACAATCTCTAAAGTTACCAAAGATCTTGCGAGCAAACCGAGTCATAAAGCAAGTGGTTTAAATGCTAGTTACCACATTCACACTGTTGAGTCGGGAGATTCTCTTTGGAAGCTTGCTAAGTACTACCAGATATCCACCAAGGAACTGACCAGTTGGAACGATCTATCGAGCAAAAAACCTTTAAGAATTGGACAAAAGCTCAAAGTTTACAGAGATCATTACGGCATCAAAATTGAACACACTCTTAAAGCTGGTGAGAGTCTGTGGAGTCTTGCAAAACAATATTCAGTGACCACAAAGCAGATCGCTAACTGGAATAATATTTCACAGAAAAAGATTCTACAGCCAGGTATGAAGCTTACACTTTGGACTAAGAACATTACGGCCTCAAATCAAAAAGCCTTCTACGAATATATCGTCAGAAACGGTGATAACCTATGGAATATAGCCAAAGCAAATCAGGTCTCTGCTAAAGATCTGGCGATTCACAACAATCTCAACCCGAAAAGTCTGCTAAAACCCGGACAAATTCTAAAAATACCGGCAAAAAGTTAGTATTACGTATTAAAGCGTGGTAAAAATACTTAACTAAAAAATAATCAATCATTAATTGAATTCATGGGCTCAAAATTCACAACCAAATATCTGAACAATGCGGGTGATTACCTCTCTATTCACGGGCTATTTTTATTAGCTTTTTCTCTGATTCTATTGGTTATTTTTAGCCTACCGGTTCAGGCACAAACCGACGAAACAAAACTTACTTGGCAACAAAAAGATTATCTCGCTGGCTATGAAGCGATTAAACGTAATGACCGCAAGGCGATTGCCCGTTACAAAAAGAAACTTAAAGACTACCCTCTAGCGATTTATCTAAACTATCACGACTATCGAATTCATATAAAAGATACCCCCAACAAGCAGGTCTTGGGTTTTATAAAGCTAAACAAAGATAGCTATTTAAGTGACAAGCTATACCAGCATTGGTTGAAAAATCTAGCAAAAAAACAGCACTGGACAACTTACCTCAAATACTACAAACCTCAAAAATCGCAGACAATGCAGTGTTACCAAATACAGGCTCTGGCAAACCGCAATCAAATCAAAAAAGCTCTAAAACTGGCAAAACCGATTTGGCAAAACAGTACCGGCTTGAATAAGGCCTGTAAACCAATCGATAAACTGTTACGTGAAAATAAAAAGCTAACAGGCCCAATGATTTGGAAGCGCATCAATCTAGCGATGAATAAGCGCAAAATATCGCTCGTTAAAAAACTCAAAAAAGATCTATCCAAAAAACAGCAAAAAATGGTTGATTACTGGTTAAAAGTCTACAAAGACTCAACACTGGTTGCCAAGCCTTTACCGAAGAGCATCTCCCCTACGGTTAAAAAACAGATTTTTACTCATGGAATTCGCAGTCTGGCTTCACGCGATGCCAAACTTGCCAAAACCAGTTTGGATAAATTTTACAAACAGTATGGTTTGAATAGAGATCAATATGAAGCCTTGAATCGAAAAGTTGCCCTGAGGACAGCCTATAAATATGCCCCTCAAGCAGCAGACTTTCTTCAAGAAGTAAATAGTTCTAATGGAAAAACTGAAGATTCACTTCGCTGGCAAGCGCAGGTTGCTTTGAGGGATTCAAACTGGTCGATGCTTCTCGAGGTAATCGAATTGATGCCAAAGTCGATGCAGAGCGATAAACAGTGGCTCTATTGGAAAGCAAGAGCCCTTGAAGCGAGTGGCGAAAAACAGGCCGAAAAAGCCGCTAAAGACATCTATAAAAAGCTATCAAAGCAACGAAATTACTACGCTTTTTTAGCTGCTGACAAGTTAAATTCCGACTACCAATTTAATCCGAATCCAGTTAAAAAGAGAAACACTAAATATCTGATAGAAAAATACCCTGAGCTACCGAGAATTGTTGAACTCAACGCTATTGACTGGCCCTTATCTGCAAATCGTGAATGGCATCACCTATTGAATCGTGTTGACCGCGACGAACTTCAGGCGATCGCCCTTCTAGCAAATGACTGGAATCAGCACTCCCAGGCGATTCGCAGTCTAGCCAAAGCCAAAAAGTGGCACGATTTAGAGCTACGCTTTCCTACCCCTCATAAAGGGCCTGTTATCCACAACGCCGATAAAAATAAGATCGATCCAGCTTGGGTATATGGTGTGATGCGACGAGAAAGCGCTTTTTCAGAGAATATTAAGTCTCATGTTGGGGCTGTTGGACTTATGCAACTGATGCCGAAAACAGCACAGTATATAGGTAAGAAAATTGGTGCCAAAAGAGTTGTTTACAAAGAGCTCACTGAAGCCAAAAATAACATAGAACTGGGCAGTGCTTATTTAAGTTATTTATCCAATAAATTTAATGATCACAAGGTGCTAGCAACTGCTGCTTATAATGCTGGGCCTCGTCGAGTTGATCGATGGCTTCCAACCTCTGGAGAATTGCCTGCTGATCAATGGATAGACGCAATTCCATTCACTGAAACCAGAAATTATGTAAAGGCAGTTTTGGAGTATATGACGATTTTTAAATCAATGCTTTCAAACAGATATGATCGCCTGCAAGACATTATGCCTCCAGTGAATGCTCAAGCGGTGAATGGAACGGACCCTAAACACCCCTAAAGAATTCAACAAACAACATTCCCAGGCAAAAAAAAAGCCAAGTCATTGACTCGGCTTTAAATTACATTATCTCATAAGAAATAATCAGAGGAGGATACTCATGAAGAAACATGAATAAAGCTAGTTTATAAGGGTTTTCTTATATTGTCAAGACATAAACAATACTTTTTTATATACAAATAAAATCTATAGACATTATTAAGCAGTTGTTTTAATAAGCAAAAACCTCTTCATACCTCCTCTAAAAATTTAGAATATCCAGCTATTTCAGGCTTTTCAGCGCTAAAAACCTTATAAAAAGTAATGATGAATAAAGCTTAGCAATTGTCATTATTTAATTGTAATCACAGATTGAACTGCTTCTAAACTTCGTCGATTCAAGACAGTAAATATGAGATCGCAAATTTACCAACACAGAAATTGCAAAGTTTAGAAGAGAGATGAAGTTATTTTAGGTTCTACGCCAGCTGGTCCCTTGCGCGCTGTCTAACAGCTCAACACCCTGCTCTGCCAACTGGTCTCTAATCTCATCAGAACGAGCAAAGTTTTTCTCTGCCCTGGCTATTTTACGCTCTTCAATCAACGCTTGAATGCCATCATCAGAGAGCTCAGAGTCACTGGGTTGAGACTTAAAGAACTCATCCGCATTGATCTCTAACAAACCAATTTGGTTGGCAAGCTTAACCAACAATTTAGCCAAACCGCTGTCTTGTGTCTTATTAACTTCTTTTGCCAATTCAAACAGAACCGCCATCGCTTTAGGGGTATTGAAGTCATCGTCCATAACTTCCATAAACTCTTGTTGATAGCTGCTGTTTTCTGGAATTGCTGCATCTGCATTTAAGTCCATGCCTTCTATAGCAGAATATAGGCGTCCTACACTGGCTTTTGCATTGTCTAAATTGTCTTTAGAATAGTTTACCGGACTGCGATAGTGACTCGACAACAGAAAGTAGCGAACCACTTCAGGGTGGTACAACTTCAAGACTTCTCTAATGGTAAAAAAGTTATTCAGAGATTTCGACATCTTCTCATCATCAACTTTTACAAAACCACAATGCATCCAATAGTTAACATAGTGCTCACCGGTTGCACACTCAGACTGGGCAATCTCGTTTTCGTGGTGCGGGAAGGACAGATCCATTCCGCCACCGTGAATATCAAAGCGATTACCTAGGCATTTAGTCGACATTGCCGAACATTCAATATGCCAACCTGGACGACCGGCACTCCAGTCAGAGTCCCAACTTGGTTCGTCTTCTTTTGAAGCTTTCCAAAGCACAAAATCCAGAGGGTCTTGTTTAATCTCGTTAACGTCAACGCGTGCGCCGGATTCTAAATCATCTGTGTTTTTACCGGATAGACGACCATAGTCTTCAAAGGCTTTAACCTTGAAGTAAACGTCACCATTTTCAGCCGGGTAGGCAAAGCCTTTTTGAATTAATGTCCCGATCATGTCACGGATATCATCCATGTGCTCAGTCGCTTTTGGTTCCATATCTGGTCGCAGTACATTCATTGCCGTTTCATCAGCGTGCATTTCGGTAATCATACGCGTTGTCAGAGATTGGATTGACTCGCCATTTTCAGCTGCTCGCTTGATAATTTTGTCGTCAATATCAGTGATATTTCGCACGTAGTTGACATCATAGCCGCGTGCTCTCAGATGACGCACGGCAGTATCAAATACAACCATCACTCGAGCGTGCCCGATATGACAGAGGTCGTAAACCGTTACACCACAAACATAGATACCAACTTTTCCGGGATGTATTGGAGTAAATAGCTCTTTCTGACGAGTTTCGGTATTAAAAATATGCAGGCTCATTGTGAATCCTAAAAACGTTAACAATAAAAAGAGCTTTTCACCAAATGAATACAGAAAAAAATGGTTAAAAACAGCCTGATTCTTGTTGAAAAACTTGTCTAATAAATGGCTACTAACATTGTTTTTCAGCTTAATCAGTCAATTTTTCCCTAATTTTTTCACGTCTCAATCATGTAAAACTCTCTACTAAAATTATTTAATTTAACAGGCCTGTAAAAAAGTAAGTAATTCTCAAGAAGCTGACATAACTATTAAAAATGCTTGCTTGAGTCTTAGCTAATTCAGACCTTGGTGATAGAATGCGATATTGTATCTCAATTAACAAATAAATCTGGAGTGAATCATGAGAAGAAGACTGTTTTTAAACCTAACAGCAGGCTTGCTAACAGCGCTTATTGCCTTGAACGTAAACGCACAATCTGAGGCTGAAACAAAAAGCCAAAAACCGCAGGTACTCATAGAAACTTCTGAAGGCACAATTGTCATGGAGCTATACCCTGAAAAAGCCCCAAAGACAGTGGAGAACTTTTTAAAATACGTTAACGAAGGATTTTATGACGGCACTATATTTCACCGCGTAATCTCTGACTTCATGATCCAGGGCGGTGGTTTTACTGCCGATTTCGAGAAAAAAATTACCCATGCGCCAATTCAGAATGAAGCCGATAATGGGTTGAGAAACCGTATTGGTATGGTCTCAATGGCTCGAACCAATGACCCTCATTCAGCAACAGCGCAGTTCTTTATTAACACCGCTCAAAACTCCTTTTTAGACTTCCGTGAAAAACATGGCCGAGGCTGGGGTTATGCAGTTTTTGGCCGAGTCATTAAAGGCATGAAAACCGTTAATAAAATTCGCTCCATAAAAACCGGATTTAAAAACGGAATGAAGGATGTACCAAGTAAAACCATCAGTATTTTAAAAGCTCGTCAAATCAAGTGATTGGTGCTGGAAACCATAATCTGAATTTTGTAAATCAATTACAATAGCATCGGAAAAGGATGAATTGATACTAAAGGAAGTCACATGCCAATCGTTAAACTTGAAACTACTATGGGAAACATCACAATCGAACTGGATGCGGAAAACGCACCAGTAGGTACAGAAAACTTTATTCACTATGTAATGGATGGCTACTACACCAATACTATTTTTCACCGAATTATTCCGGGATTCATGGTTCAAGGTGGAGGCATGGTTGAAGGCCTACAAGAAAAGCCAAGCGGTGACCCTATTGAGAACGAAGCAGATAACGGGCTAAAAAATGACCGTGGCACTCTTGCCTATGCACGAACAATGGATCCACACTCGGCAACCACCCAGTTCTTTATTAACTTGGTAAACAACGACTTCTTGAATTTCAAGAGCAAGGATACACAAGGTTGGGGCTATGCAGTATTTGGTAAAGTTACCGAAGGTATGGACATCGTAGATGCAATGGCCAAAGTTGAAACTACCTCGCGTATGGGTCACCAAGATGTACCTCGTGATGACATTACCATTACTAAAGCGGTTTTGATTGAAGACTAACAGCCTTCAAATTCGAAGTGCGCTCAACTTACTGAGTGCACTATTCTCTGACATTTTTTTCATTTAGCAACTCTAAGTTTCTTGTTAAACTCTCTTCTATGAGTTCTCCTTCACCTACTCACAAAGCACACACTTTAATCGTTGCTGATATTCACCTTCAGCAGGATAGTAGCCACTCAATTAACAAAGCCTTTAAATCTTTTTTAGAAACTGAAGCACCCAAATCTGAAGCTCTATATATTCTGGGCGATCTTTTTGAAATGTGGGTGGGAGATGATATTGGCATTGAGCTCTATAGTGAAATTATCAATCTTCTCGCAGAATTAACGCAACAAGGCCTGCCAATTTATTTGCAGTATGGCAATCGGGATTTCTTAATGCGGGAGGAGTTCTTCGGCAAAACCGGAATCATTTTACTTGATGACATTGTCGAAATAGAGCTATATCAAACCTCCTATCTTCTGCTTCACGGTGATACTTTGTGTACCGAAGATAGAGGATATCAAAGAATGCGCCGACTGTTTCGAAACAAGATTTTCCAGTGGTTTTTTCTGCATCTCTGCAAAAAACGTCGGCTCGCTTTTGGCAATCGAGTTCGGCATAGTTCTGAGCAGCAAAGTGGAACAAAAAACGCTCAGATAATGGATGTAAATCAACAGGCCGTGATCGATCTGTTTGAACAATACCCTCATATTTCAAATATGATTCACGGCCATACTCATCGGCCAATGCTTCACAAAATTGAAACCAATCACCGTACTTTAAAACGTTGGGTATTAGGAGATTGGCGGCCTCAAGCTAAGATTATAAGGGTTAATTCTAATGGCCCTGAATTGATTGACTACCCTGATCCAAAATCAGAGTAGTCGAACACTTGTCGGTTTTATTTCTCAATAATCACCCCAAGATGTTCCAAGGTTTCAATTGTCAGTTGCCCATATGGAAGTGCATTAGCTTTTTGATAACTCTTAACAGCGTTCAAGGTGTTTTCACCCCAGATGCCATCAACTTCAATTAGCCCAGAATTTGGATGTGGTTGCAGGTAACCAAAGTCTCTAAGTGCGGCCTGTAATCTGGTAACAAATTTGATATTTCGATTCCTTTTGCACAAGGTTGCTCGGAACTCTTTACGACCGGGGTAATAGATCTCACCACTATCAGAAATTTCAGGCATTTCCGCCCTAGCTCTGCAACGCCAGAGTTTGAAACGATTCACATAGGCATAGACCTGTGGTTCTGAAGATTTGGGCACAAAATCACTGGCATTAAACCTTGGTTCTGCAAACCTTACCCGTAAAGCGATAAACGGGGTCTCCGATTGCTGGTTTAGTGGTCGCTTTTCAGTTTCTGTAGATTCTGCTTGAGAAACTTCTCGTGACTGTTTGACTGACTTGCGCTGGGCATTATCAACAATTTCTGTAGCCACTTCAGCGACGCTATCTTCAACTTCAGTTGTAGCTTCTGTAGGTTCAATATCTGCTGCGTCAGTGCTGTCTCCAGGCTTGATGATTTGCTTGTGTTCAGCCTCTGACTGATCGTAGGTGACAACTCTTTCAGAGTGTGGCTTGAAAACCTCTAGATGTTCCAGAGTCTCTATAGTTAGTTGACCAAATAACAGGCCATGATCAACTTGGTAACTTTTAACCGCCTCCAAGGTTCGCATATCCCATTCACCGCTAATAAGTTGGCCTACAGGCATTCCATTAGCTGGCATGTAACCTTTTTCATACAACTCGTACTGAAGGTCTGTCATAGTCGCCTTGTCTCGACTACGTTTGCATAAAGTAGCACTCAACTCTTTGCTTGCGTTGCTATAGCTGACTTTGCCATCGGCATCATAAGTTGGAACTAAGGAGTTTGCAGCGCAGCGGTAATAGCTGACACCACCAACCTTTTGATAAAAGATCTGCTTACGGTTTTGCGGAACAATCTTTTCAATTCTGGTTTTGACAGTATTGGCAGCCTCTATTTGTGTTTCATCTGTATTGCTATCAGACATTTCAGCAGCTTCAATGTTCTCATCGATAGCTGTGTTATCAGCTGTCTCAGAAGTTTGCTCCTCAAGGCTGCTATGCTTATCCGAGGTAACCGCCGTAGCATTTTCTTCAACAACCGGAGTATCGCCCTGATTGCCATTATCAAACTCAGCTAAGGCAACAGCTTGGTTAGTTCTATCGGGTTGATCAGTATCAGGCAGGTCACTTGGCGGCGTTATATCAGGTTGTTCAATCTTCACCAATTCAACCTGGTTGAAGTTATCCATAGCCTGACCCGAAAAGACACCAATGTGCTCAAGAGTCTGAATCGTCATCTGACCAAACAACAGGCCATTAGCCTGCTGGTATTTTTTTACTGCCTCAAGAGTTCTTTTCCCCCAAATACCATCTATAAGTTGTGCTTTGCTTAAACTATCAGACTCTAAAAAACCCATTGCAAACAGTTTCGACTGTAGAGCTTTCATTGATTTATAATCGCGACTTCTTTTACAGAGCGTAGCGCTCAGCTCTCTACGGTCTGCTGAGTAGCTCCAACTACCAGTACTTTCTTGTTTAGGAACCAAAGCGTTTGCCGCGCAACGATAGTAATTAACGCCATCAATATTGGTATATAGCTGAGGCCGATGGGATTTTGGGACAATCTTACTCAGGTTCTTTTTCTGTCCTAATTCTTGCTCAAAGGTTTTCTGTTTATAGTGTTTGGAAAACCTGGGCGCCTTGCCTTGTTGCATAAGAATCTCATCAAAAACCTGTTTTTGGTTTTCCTGTTTATTGAGTTCATTTTTAATTCTTGAACGCTCTTGAGAGCGGGCATATTCGAGCATTAAGTCCAGTTCAGCCTGGCTCATTTCCAACTGTTTTGAATTTTTCACCTTTTCAGTTTGCGAACATGCTGTAACACCCAGCAAAATAAAAGTAATCGCCAATCCCAGACGCAATTTCATAAAAGCTCTCCAAAGCCAAATCTGCGGTTTATTATCTTTAATTTAAAAACGAAAGGCCAGTGGCCTTTGAAAGTTAAATGAAGTAATCACTTTCTAGTAATCAAATAGCCGCCAATCAGTACTGGAAAAACACCGATGATTTGATAGGTTGACGGAATCTCATTCAACAGCAAAAACGCCAAGCCCATTGTCATAAGTGGCGCAAAGGCATAGAGCGCATTGACCTTGGTAATGGGTAGCAGATAGATCGCCTCTATCCACAGAACTTTAGCAATAAAGAAAACCAAAAAACCTGTGAGAAAAAGCCAATGCCAGTTAGCCAACAATTGTTCAACAGAGGGCGCGACCTCAGAAAAGCTGGCCAGCAGAAACAGAAAAGGCAGAGCCAAAAGTGATCTCACTAGCAATATAGTTTCACTCGACACCTTTGCTCGAGCTCTTTTCTGATAGTGGTTGGCAATCGGAGCGATCATTGCAGCCAACAACACCAGACCATCACCGAGGTTCACCACAAAGGTTCCTGGAAATAGAATCAACAACGCCCCCAGCGTCATTAAAAGTGCACCGATAGTCTGCTTCAGACTCAATCGTTCATGACGGTGTCGGCTTAAAAATAGAAAGCCGAACAGAATTTGCAAGAACAGAATAATCGCTACATTGGTTGCCGAAGTATATTGTAAGGCAACAAAGGTCAATGCAAACAGGCTGGTGATATAAAAACTGGTCCAGGCAAGATCTTTATAGGCTGATCGCAAAGCGAGTTCAGATATTTTTCCTGAGTAGATAAAACTCAGCGTTAAAAACACAACCGCGGCCATCAAACTATAAAAATAGGCATGTAAACCACCAAGTGCAGCCACACTAAAAGCGGCAAAAATGGGAAACCAGGCTTCAATAAGAGTCAAAGTCAGGGCATAGACTTCACCCTTGCGCTGCCGAGAGAGATTGTGATTCAGATTCAAGATACTATCTGTTGGTTAATCCTGCTTCAAGTGTTCATATAAAGCTTCATGAGTGGCAAGAAAATGTTCAAAGGAGTCTTGAATATTGTATTGCTGCATATGCTCAACACAAAGATTTTTTTGCGCTTTATAACGATCTTTTTTCAGCTCATCAGCAATAGCTCTCATCCAGGCCTCTAAATCATCAGCCTGTATAACTTGACCAGTTTGATCTTCAATAACTAGAGTTTGCGGCCCGCCTACATCCGAAACCAGACAACTCATTCCACTGGCCTGCGCTTCCATCACCACCTGACCAAGTGTATCGGTAACTGAAGGGAAAACAAAAAAGTCCGATGAAGCATAGATTTTGGAAAGCTTGTCTCCAGTGACCGGCCCCAGAAAATAGGCATGATATGGACGCATCTTACTCGCCCATTTTCGGTAGCGCCCCTCGCCTATCATCACCAGATCAACTTTGAATCCCGGGAACTGCTGATGAAGCTCTTGCCAAACCTCACATAGGAATGGGATATTTTTCTCGATATTAATACGCCCGACATAGAGCACCTTTGCCCTTTTGCCTGACAGCCCATATTTTTTCCATACGGATTTGTCGTGATGCTTGCAGTTAAACCTCTGCAAATTTGTTCCCGCAGAGATTACTGAAGAGCGTTCATAATCGATTGCAATATCGTTCGCCATAACTTCGAGATACTGCTCTGAGCGAGAGAACACATGCAGAAAAGACCTGTAAAACTTAGCCATAATGCGGTCAGTAAGTCGTTTAAAAAACGCCAGGCCTGTTAAATCTCGAATATAGGCAGGGAAATCGGTGTGATAAGTACCAACCAGAGGAATCCCTCTTTTCTCAGAAAGGTTTTTAGCTGCCCAACCAAAGGGACCGGGAGTGGAAATATGCACTAAATCAGGCTCAAATTCATCGAGTAATTTAACAATCGCCTTTTTATCTGGCCAGACAAGATCAAGTTCTTGATAGAACGGCATTGGCATCTTGCGTTTATAAGGCAAATTTGAGATGTATTCTGCATCCGGTAGAGGCTTAGAAGTTGATGTCGCAACATGTAACTCTAGCCTATCACTCTGAGAGGCAAGTTCTCCCATATCTTGAATAAAACGAGAGACACCATTGAGGTCGCCAAGCGTATCGGTAAAAAGTAGAATTTTCACTATCTGTGACACTCATTAGATTGAATAAAATTAATAGCCTGAGATTATTTCATCACTCACCTGGTTTTTATTGACACTAAATTGAATTCGAAGTGACAGAACTGTTAAAAAAACCGATCAATTAGGCCTAAAGAATTAAGCCATGAATTAAGCTATAATATGCGCCATTATTTTTTAGGTTAAGGAACTATTCGAAATGCAACTATCAGAATTAACAGCAATTTCTCCTGTCGATGGGCGTTATGGTGCGCGTTTAAGCAGCTTAAAAGAGATTTTCAGTGAATTTGGTCTAATCAAAAACCGCGTTAAAGTTGAAGTTTTCTGGCTGCGTATGCTGGCAAACAACCCCGGTATTGCCGAAGTTCCTGCACTAAGTTCTGAAGCTGAACAACACCTGATGAAACTGGTGGATGAGTTCACGCTGGAGATGGCGCAGCGTGTTAAAGAGATTGAACGTACCACTAACCACGATGTAAAAGCGGTTGAATACCTAATTAAAGAGCACTTTGGAGACAATGAAGAACTCAATGCTATCAGCGAGTTTGTTCACTTCGCCTGTACTTCTGAAGACATCAACAACCTGGCTTATGCGCTAATGCTTAAAGATGCTCGTGCTGATGTGATCATCCCTGCAATGGATGAGCTAATTGCCAAGGTCACTGAAATGGGTGCTGAGATGGCTGACATCCCAATGATGGCGCGTACTCACGGCCAACCAGCTTCGCCTACAACTACAGGTAAAGAGTGGGCTAACGTTGCGTACCGTCTACAACGTCAAGCTAAGCAGCTAATGAATGTGCAGATCATGGGTAAAATCAACGGTGCAACGGGTAACTACAACGCTCACCTGGCAGCCTACCCTGAAGTTAACTGGTATGAAGTTTCTGAGCAGTTTGTACAGAGCCTTGGCCTGCTATGGAACCCATACACCACTCAGATTGAACCGCACGACTATGTAGCCGAATACTTCCATGCTATGCAGCGTTTCAATACCATCCTGATCGATTTCGATCGCGATGTTTGGAGCTATATCTCGGTTGGCTTCTTCAAGCAAAAAACCGTTGCTGGTGAGATCGGCTCTTCTGCAATGCCTCATAAAGTTAACCCTATCGACTTTGAAAACTCTGAGGGTAACCTGGGTATCGCCAATGCGATCTTTGACCATCTGGGTCAAAAACTACCGATCTCGCGTTGGCAGCGTGACCTGACGGATTCAACGGTTCTGCGTAACCTGGGTGTAGGTGTAGCGCACACGATGATTTCTCTGCAAGCAACCATGAAAGGTCTAGGTAAACTAGAAGTTAACGCTCAACAAATGGCCGATGACTTAGACAGCAACTGGGAAGTGCTGGCAGAAGCAATTCAAACCGTTATGCGCCGTCACGGTTTTGAAAAACCATATGAGAAGCTAAAAGATCTTACTCGCGGTCAACGTGTAAACAAAGAGATTATGCAGAACTTTGTTGATGGTCTAGACGGTTTACCAGCAGAAGCTAAAGAGTATTTGCGTAATCTGACTCCGGCAACTTATATCGGTAATGCCGCACAACAAGCCAAGCAAATTGAGTTAGCCATCACAATGCTAAAAGCCCGATAATTATCGGCAAGATTGTCCTTGAGCAACGATAATTTCTGCGTTAGAAAACGTCATGTATATTTATACATTCCTTATTTCTAGCCTTGAACTTACCGCACTCAAAAACAATCTAGCTCGAAATTATATTTAAGATAATAAACCCACCCGTATCACGGTGGGTTTTTTGTAGGAAAAATTATGATTCATTTCAACGACATCGGTTTAGACACTTTTCTAAAAGACTACTGGCAGAAAAAACCCTTAGTAATCCGCAATGCCCTGCCGGATTTTGAATCACCGGTAACTGCAGAAGAATTGGCAGGCCTCTCTTTAGAAGAGGAAGTTGAGAGTCGTATTATTGTTCAGCAGTCTGAGACTGATTATCAGCTTAAGCGCGGACCTTTTGATGAAGAGACTTTTACTGGCCTGCCAGAAGATAAGTGGACACTTTTAATTCAAGGCGTTGACCGTCTGATTCCTGAAGTCACCGATATTCTCAATGACTTTGATTTTCTACCGCGTTGGCGCATTGATGACATTATGATCAGCTACGCTACTACGGGCGGCAATGTTGGCCCTCACTTTGATCACTACGATGTTTTCCTTGTGCAAGCTGCGGGTCAACGTCGCTGGCAGTTAACCTCACAGGACTGCTCTGAAGATAATTACATTCAAGGTCTAGATGTTCGCCTGATGGAAACCTTTAAGGTCGAAGAGGACCATGTCTTTGAAACAGGCGATATTCTCTACCTACCACCTAAATGGGGACATCATGGCATTGCCTTGGATGATGAGTGTATGACTTACTCTGTTGGTTATCGAACTTACCGAGGCCAAGAGTTATGGGACAGCTTTGGCGACCATATCTCAGAAATGGGGCTGTTTAAAGATCTTTATAAAGACCCGCAATGGCCGAGTAATTTAAACCCAGGACAAGTTACTGAAGCAGCAAGCCAACAGGCACAGCAGCTGTTATCACAGATCATCCAGGATAAGAGTTTAATGCAAACCTGGTTTGGGCGTTTTGCTACCCAGTTAGACCAAGGTGCAGCCGAACAACTTCCTGAACCGCTAACCGAAGATGAAACTCCAAGCTTTGAAGATTTTATCGGCGCTTTACAAGTTGAAATGGGACTAATCAAAGACCCTGTTTGCCGTTTTGCCTATGCAGACATTGACAAGGAGATACAACTCTATATCAATGGCGCTATTTGGGAAAAGTTTGGCGCTGACAATGACTTTATCGCCAAACTGGCAAACCAATCATTTTTAATCCAGGAAGATATTGATAGTGCCTCAAATAACCAGGGCAATTTAGAACTGCTATTTGATCTTTGGAAGCTGCAATATTTAGTGTTTATTGAGTAATAGAAAGCTTAAGATATTGAAATTAACAGGCCTGTAAAAATAACAGGCCTGCCAAATTAATCAAAGATTATAGATATCAAACCCATTGTCTTTTGCCAGATCAGCAGTGGCAGAGTTGGTTAATACTGCTGAAGAGTAATCTTCTGTAGACAGATATTTATCCGCTAGCTGACGCAATTCATCCAACGTAGTTGAAATCACACCTAAACGATAGGCCATACGAACTTCGTGGTTACGGCCATATAGTTCCTGGAAAAAGGCCTTTTTCATCTCTCCGGCCGGAGAGCCCGGTTTATCCATAGCACTGATTACATTCAGAATCGCTTCATCGACTTTGGCTTGCGTAGCATCAGAACTCATTAACCAATCTTTAGCGCGTTTGAAGTCTTCAAAGGTCTCCATTAAACGAGGGTCACGATAGGAGTAGAAAACAAAGGCTGCCGCTTCAGAATTATAACTCGCACCACCGCCGTAAGCGCCGCCCTTCTCTCGCACTGCTGAATGCAAGAAGCCATTTCGCAAACAGGCTCCCAGTACCGCTAATTTTGGTGCATCGGCATGATCAGACATCACCGCTGGGTAAGCCATGGCGCAGAAGTTAACCTGAGTACTGGTCACCCAGGCTTGCTTAACTAACCTGTTTTCAGTGGTTAAACTAAATGAACTGGTTTCACTTACAGCTGGGGCTTTATCAAACACCGAGTGCATTGCATTCATAGCGCTGGTCATTCCATTTTCATCTGAAATCAACAGGCCTTGTTTTTTTGAATTCGCGATTTTGCTCTGTATGGTTTGCAGCTGTTCAGAGATAGAATCAATTTTTGCATCATCGTTAGAAATGGACTCATGCAACTGCTTGATGGTTTGAATGCCTTTAAAACCGGTGCGTTCAAATTTCCAGTTAGCCGCCGGACTCATATTCTGGGTAGCCGCCATCATCGCTTGACCATGGCCATTGCCTGTGACACCGTGATCAACCGAGGCACGAATTTGAGAGATCAGATCCTTGAGACGCTGACTTTCATCAAAACGCGCCTGATGCAGCGTTTCATCAACTAACAGAGTCATGGCCTGTTGATTTCTATCCAGTGACTTAGAGCTGATCATAAAGTGACTGTGGCAGCCATTTAGTTCACCCATTTTAGAGTGAATACTAGAACGGGCAGAAAGCCCACCGGTTACCGCAGCCTGCAGGCCTTGAGTTTCAATATAATCACGCCCTGCACTACCCACTTCGGTAATACAACTATTGAAGATTGGCATTAACTGTTTTTCTTGTTCGCTCAACTCCGGCAGATCAACAACCAGCTGTTGGTAAGTCAATCCATTAGTACCGCACTCATAGGTGGTAACCGACATATCTGCAATTTGTTTTTTAACCGATTGATACTGTTTGATCTCAGTTGGAATATCATCCTTGGTTACTTCCGGCAGAATACTTGGGTCATCTTCTTGAGCTTGACGCTCTTCCAGTGCTACTGCCATATCGACAATCGCCTGCTTCTCTTCATCACTCAGAGTTGCCTGAATCGAAGCAAGCTTGTCTTTCTCAGCTTGCTCTCTCTGAGCGGAAAGCTCAGTATCTGGCAGCATAGTCAGGCGTACACGATGCGGATTGTCTAGCAACAAAGTCTTGACGAGGTTCGGAATAAAATCCGCTGATTGAACTTCGTCTTCAAGCTGTTTCAGAGCCGTATCGGTATCCAGCAGTGCAATTGGGTCGCCATCATGCAAAGCTCCGGCTAGTGAGTGTAGAATCAGTTGCAGGCCATATGGATAACCATCGCCACCAACTTCACGCTGAGAAAGTTCCAGCTGATGCAACATAGCTTCAACCTGAGACTGATCGACACCCTCATTAGCAATACGCTGCAGTTCATTTATGACTAAGTCTTCAACTGCCTGAGCATGCTCAGCTTCAGAGCCCTGGACTCCAACCACAAAAGCCATCTCTTTATTAGACTCTTCAAAGCCAAGTAGCGGTGACGGAGCATTTGCCAGCTCAGTCGCTTCCAAGACCTTTCTTAACGGCGAGCCACTATTATCGAGAAGTACCGCCGACAGAAGATGACCACGCAGCACACTCAGAGGGTCTTGGTTCTGTCCAAGCAACCAGGCAATAACAATATGGGTTTTAGCTGAAGTATCCTCTTCATCCAAAGCGTAAGGCTTCTGTATCACTTTTGGCTGCTGATAACGCTCCTCCAAGGAGACATGTACTTGAGTAACCTTGTTTTGAAAACGTGCTAATGCTAACTCTTCAAACTGGGTCTGATGTTCATAAGCCGGAATATCTCCATAAGTCATAAACACGGCATTGGATGGATGGTAGTGATATTTGTGAAACTCCACTAATTGCTGATAGCTCAAATCTGGAATATCTTCAGGCTCACCGCCGGAGTTATAGTGATAGGTTGAAGTTGGGTAGAGTTCAGTCGTCAAAGTCTGCCAGAGTGTTGAAACTGCCGAACTCATGGCACCTTTCATTTCATTGAAGACCACACCTTTATAAGTCAGATCTGAATCGGAATTGGCCATCTCTTCAAATTCGAAACGGTGGCCTTCCTGAGCAAAATCCAATTCGTTAATATTAGGGAAAAACACTGCATCCATATAGACTTGCAACAAATTTTGGAAGTCTTTTCTGTTCTCTGTAGCAAATGGGTAAGCCGTCCAGTCACTAGAGGTAAACGCATTCATAAAAGTGTTTAAAGAACGGCGAATCATCATAAAGAACGGGTCGCGAACTGGATACTTCTCACTACCACATAGAACCGTGTGTTCGAGAATATGAGCAACACCAGTTGAATCCATCGGCACCGTTCGCAAGGCCACCAAAAACACATTTTGCGGATCGTCAGCGGCCAAATGATAATGAGCAGCTCCGGTAACCTTATGTTCATAGTGTTCGACCGTTATGTTTAAGGTATCAATATAGTGGGAGTTTTTAAATTCAAATGCCGGATGGGTATTCTTCTGCGAAGGGTTGGAAGTCATTGAGTTCTCAGTAGTTTATTTAAAAGTAGCGACTTTGCTTTATTCTATGATTTTGAAGGCATTATAAACAAAAAAAGGCCATTAAAAATGGCCTTATTTACGTAGCAGATAGACTAACTAGTCTTCAACAGCAGTCATCGATAATTTAACGCGACCTTGTCTATCAATATCCGTTAATTTCACGCGAATTTCCTGGCCTTCTTTCAAGTATTCATTGACATCTTCAACACGCTCTTCTGCAATTTGAGAAACGTGTACCAGACCTTCTCGACTTGGCATATATTCAACGAAAGCACCGAAATCAACGATCTTCTTAACCACTGCATCGTAAGTTTTACCAATTTCAGGCTCAGCAGTAATTTGTGCAATACGCTCTTTAGCGATGTTTGCCGAATCCTCATCGACAGCGGCAATTTTAACATTACCATCATCGTCAATCTCAATCATACAGCCAGACTCTTCAGTCAGTGCACGGATGGTTGCGCCACCCTTACCGATGATTTCACGTACTTTTTCAGGCTTAACCTTAACCGTAAAGAAGCGTGGAGCTGTAGCTGCAACATCTTCATTTGAAGCACTGATCGCCTTAGCCATCTCTCCAAGAATATACAGACGACCTTCTTTGGCCTGATCAAGCGCAATCTGCATAATCTCTTCAGTGATACCGTTGATTTTGATATCCATTTGCAGCGCAGTGATACCTTCGTCGGTACCGGCTACTTTAAAGTCCATATCACCAAGATGATCTTCATCACCCAGGATATCTGAAAGTACCGCAAAACCACTCTCTTCTTTGATTAGACCCATAGCAATACCAGCGATTGGCGTATCGATTGGCACCCCTGCATGCATTAGCGACATAGAAGTACCACACACAGAAGCCATAGAACTTGAACCGTTAGATTCAGTGATCTCCGAGACCACACGAATGGTATATGGGAATTCATCTTCAGTTGGTAACAGTGCCGCTACACCACGACGAGCCAGCATACCGTGACCAATCTCACGACGACCAGGGCTACCAGTACGACCACACTCTCCTACCGAGAACGGAGGGAAGTTGTAGTGAAGAATAAAGCGATCAGAGTAAGAGCCCGTCAATTCATCAACCAGCTTAGCGTCTTTCTCGGTACCCAATGTGGTCACAACTAATGCCTGAGTTTCACCACGAGTAAATAAAGCAGAACCGTGAACCTGAGGTATCACGCCAACCTGAGCATCAATGGCACGAACTGTATTGGTATCACGACCATCAATACGCTTTTCACCGGCGATAACGCGACCACGAACAATATCTTTTTGCAGCTTGCCGAACATACCTTCGATGTCGCCTGATTCAAAGCCGTTTTCATTCTCTTCAGAAACCGCCAATTCAGCCAGGGCCTTTGCTTTAGCTGCATCAAGAGCAGCATAGCGGTCCATTTTGTCAGCAATGCTATATGCTGCTTCAACATCAGAGCGGATCAGACCAAATACTGCATCTTTAAGATCGGTATTTTCAGCAGGTGGTTGCCAATCCCAAGTTGGTTTACCAGCTTCAGCAGCAAAAGCTTCAATTGCCTTAATCGCAACTTGCATCTGTTCATGACCGAACATCACCGCGCCAAGCATGACATCTTCTGGCAACTCAGCCGCTTCAGATTCAACCATTAGTACCGCATCTTTAGTACCGGCAACACTCAACTCAAGGTAAGAAGTTTCCAGAGCTTCCGGACTTGGATTAAGAATATATTTTTCATCTTCATAACCAACAATTGCCGCACCAATTGGACCGTTAAATGGGATACCAGAGATTGCCAAGGCTGCAGAAGTACCTAGCATTGCTGGTACTTCAGTACCTACTTCAGGATCAAGCGCAATAACCGTCGCAATAATCTGAACTTCGTTCAAGAAACCTTTCGGGAAAAGTGGGCGAATTGGACGGTCAATCAGGCGAGAAGTCAGGGTTTCATTCTCTGAAGGACGGCCTTCACGTTTCAGGAAACCTCCTGGGATACGACCAGCAGCATAAGATTTTTCCTGATAGTTTACGGTTAGAGGGAAGAAGTCTTGCCCCTCTTTTGCACTTTTAGCTGCTACAGCAGTTACCAATAGGCGAGTATCACCCATTCCGATAACAACCGCACCGTCTGCCTGACGGGCAATTTCACCTGTTTCCAGGGTTACTTCGTGATCACCGTACTGGAAACTTGTTGAATATTTAGCCATGAGTAGTCCTTTGCGTCTTTTTATGTTTCTTAATTTGTATCCAAAATAGAGCAAAGCAAATTGGCTGAAACCTGAATCCCTAATTAAAAACCGGTTTTCAAAAACGCTCTTCAATTAGGGATTCAGGCTCTCGGTTGCAGCGTACATTTTGCTTTGCAAATTCTAATCATTCTACACCGTTTAAAAATGCTTTTGTACGTAAATATGGGGAATAAAAAAACCGGCCGTAAGAGCCGGTTTTTCTACTGAGAATAACACCCAAATGTAGATCCTGTGGTCACGAGATAGAGAGTGGAGCGAAAATGCTGTTTTTTGAGAACCGTAGCCCAATGTACATAGAAGTACATGGGCAACGGAAGCGCAGAAACCAGTATTTACAGCTCACTATACGCTCGTGAATACGCTACCTAGAAGTGATAACCCATTCCTAAATTAAAGGCTTTAGCCTCTGTCAGGATATTTCTATCAGTATCACGAGTCGCATACTCGTTCATAACTTGGAAGTCCGCTTTAAATACAATTTCAGGATAAGGCCAGTAGTTGACACCAAAGTCGGTTTGATTGGCATCTTCACCCTCTTTTTTACTCCATTCGCTGTGACGGGCAAACAAGCCCACTTTTTCATATGGCTTATAGCTCAATTCGACATATCCGCCCTGCTGAACATCCTGCTCAAGAATCTCGGCAGCATCGCCTTCAAGATCCCAACGAGTATAGAGTGCTGTCGCTTTCCAGTCACCCATTTGATAAATTGCATGACCACCCAACATGGTTGCAGAATCAGCCCAATCACCACTGGCACCTTGGTCTAAGTCTGGTTGATATTGTGCATAGGCAGAGAGTTCCAGCCCTGCTGTGCCGGTATATTTAATACGCCCAGTAGTCGCTAAATTTGTAATATCAGCCTTTCCGCCTTGTCCAGCTGAAGACGTTGTTTTCTGTTTACCGGCCTTGATATTAAACGGATCACTTGAACTTGTTTTTAAACCTTCAGACAGAAACAGGTCATAACTAATTCCAGAATCAAAACGTTGGCTATACATTACACCACCAGCCCACCAGGTAGATGGCAGCAGAGTCGTTTCAATAATTGGTCGTTCAACACCGTAGAAAGTAGCCGGTTCGTGAACCTCATTAACCACGCCAACCGGCATTAGAATAATACCCGTCCGTAGCTGTTGGCTTTTATCATCAACCAGATCAAACTCTAAGTAGGCTTGTTCAATTTCAACCACGCCAGCCTTTGAAGCACTGGCAACAACGTGTTCTATTTCTAACTCTGAAACAAAACGAGCTTTGGGCGAAAAATCGTAGCCCATAAATACCACCAGTCGATGAAAATTCAAACCACGGACTTCATTTGACTCGCCGTTTATATCTTCATCATTACCATTGATAAAATTGGCTTTTAGTTCACCGTATCCCCCTAAGTGAACACCATAACCACTACTGCTATGAGAAGAGTCTGCTGAAGACTGAGACGCTTTACTTTCAGCCGCCTGAATTTGTTTCGCTTTTTGCGGGGCCTGTTGTTCAAGCATTTGCATTAAGGCTTCAACTTTTTCTTCTAACGCTTGAATACGTTCTTTATCTGTTTTCGCGAAAGCCATCTGAGTTGCACTTAAAGCAATTGCAGCTACAGACGCTTTCAAAGTTGTTTTTAGAAATGGTTTTTTAAATAACATCATTTGTCCTGAGTTTTTTTAAACTTTATCAAGTTGCGATTAATCCCCATCGGAGAAGTTGATTCCTAGAGTTACACCAAGAGCATCTGGTATTTCACGTTTAAAATTACCGTCGAGAATACCTGAATATATTTCAAACTCGGCCTGATTATTATTAGTTAATGCTTGCTTGGCAGAAGACATATTAGCTCTTACAGTCTGGGCATCTCCGTTAAAGCCATTATCAACCATCTGTTGGACCAAACTATCAACCGAACCAGTCCCTTCAAAAGATTTCTCAACCGACTCTAGTGCTGCGGTAGCCAATTCATAGCTGTAGTCACTAATTTGAGCAGTTCTAGACAATACATTTCGCTGTTTCATGTAATCCATATGAGACTGCATTGTCACCAATAATTTGACAATAGGTTCAGAGCCATCGGCCAAAGCAGCATCAGTAGGATAAATATCTTTAAAAGCCTTACCTTGAGAAACAGCGTTATAACTATAATCGGTATTCCAACCATCACTGAAATAATTAGCCTGGCTTGTAATTTCTCCAGCATATCCAGCTAATAATTCACATTTTCTTGATGACTTATTGAGCTCAGCAACCAAATCAGCTGCTGCCGTCGATGGTGTCGTTTCAATAGTTTCATAACTGAGCACTTCTAAGGCTAGCAACCCAACCAAATTAAAGTTCAATGAAGAAAAATTAATCGCGTCGTTATTAGCCATCTGATTTTGCAGATTAGTTCTTACCGAAGCCGAGTAGTCAGTACCACGAATTCGGTAAGAATTCACAAAGGTATAGCGCGGTGAAATCACATCATCATTTAGCGGTCCGAAATTGTAAGGTTCAAGAGCCGCCCAAGCTGTCGCTAGATCTTTCCAACCCTGTTGGAGTGTATTTACGCCAGTAGCATCAATTGTTCCTGAACATACCGAAGCAATATCTTGCTCAAAAGCACCTGCTTCAGCTTTGAAATTAGCAACGCTAGGCAGAATAACAGTATCCACAAGCTCTTGCTGAGCTTGAAGTAGTTTTTCTTCAGGTGTAAGAGGAGTAGGAGGAGTACCGC
>DBOI01000021.1:2725-9809 GCA_002299245.1 Hydrogenovibrio sp. UBA650 | reverse complement strand
AGCGTTTTTTAACCGTTCACTTCGTTTAATAACTTTGCACAATTTATTCCAAGAGGATTTAGGGCGTTTGTTGAAGCATAGTCTATTTAATGAGTATTCGGCGAACGCTTTTCTACCCCTCTGTAAGCAATCGCTCTTTTACTTGGTGAAGGATGCGTTAAGCATTCAAGCTGTTTGAGCGTAGCGAGTTGCGCAGAATGCAAGCAGACAAGCCTAGTAAAATCGATTGTGTCTGCAGGGTGCCCTTTCTTTGCTTACTTTCTTTAGGCAAGTAAAGAAAGTAAGGGGCGGCCATTAGGTGTATAAGAGAGAGGTAGATGGGATCAAAAGGCCGCTCAACTAGACATAAGAGTTTACTGGTTCACGATTAAAACGCTAACTATCGTTGTTGAGACTTCTTCTGCCGAATAATCTCCCGCTGGGTGAACAGATAAAGCTTTTCTATCTTCTCTCTCGCCCACGGTGTTTTACGCAAAAACTTCAGGCTCGAATTAATACTGGGATTGTTTTTAAAACAGTTCATCGGCGCTTTTTCGGCTAGGCCTTGCCAACCGTAGTAGTCCACCAATTCGCTGACAATGGTTTTGAGGGTGATTCCATGCAGAGGGTTATTGCGCTGAGTCTCTGGTCTCTCTAGCTTTGGTTTGGGTTTATACTTTGGTTCACTCATGAGTACAATTCTAAATTTAACAGGCCTGTCTTATTCAGTTTCTTGCAAGATTTCCCAATGGATTTCACACTCTCCATTCGCAGTCGCAAAATAGGCAGAGTTACCACTAATAGTCACCGACATTTCCATAGTACGCTCCACCATGCCTGCCAGGGTTTGAATTTCATCCCAATTGAAACGAACAACTTCTAATGGCAGTTGATTAAACTTCATTTGACCTTGTTCCCACCAGACATCCGACTTACTATTAAAACTGTAAATTTTGACTTGCTGTGCTTTTCGAGTTGCCTTTTTGATACGTTCAAAGGCAGGCTCACCGACATCAACCCACAGCGCCATCTGGTCATCTAAAGTCATCACGTTGATAGACGGTGCTTCAACATCATTTAAACCGGCGCCAAAACTCAGTTGCGGTTGAGCATTAAGGCAGTAAGCTAATACTCTCGTCATCATGCGCTCATCATTTTCTGAGGGATGTTTGGCGACCGTTAGATTTAAAGTATCAAAATGCGAACGGTTCAAATCTGACAGGGCAATATTGAATTTGTATACGGTGGGTTTGAGCGCCATGAATTAACCTTCTCAAAGTATAAAACAGGCGCACATCATCGCATAAAATCAGAACAAAGAATAACGGTTTCAGAAGCTTGATAAATAAAGATGCTACTTATTAGTTTCACGTGAAAACAATAAATCAATAATTTCTTTCGGGTTCACACATAGTATATTAACAACACGATTACTCACCGGACTAACCATGATCAACTTCCAAACCAAACACCACGCTGACGTTATGATGTTTGATAAAGTCGCATTAAAACTCATTCACCTTATGGGCCATAGCGGAACCGTTCCAAGTGCTTTTAGTAGTGCCGAAGAAATTGAAGCTGCATTGAATAAATTAAAAAGCGCGGTTTCCACTCCCTCTGCTCAATCCGGTGATGATTGGGACGACGACAAAGTAAGCTTAGCGCACCGCGCAAAACCATTACTCGAATTATTAGAAACCGCACATAAATATGAAGAACATGTTTTCTGGGACAGAGGTTAAGTCAATAAGTGTATAAAAACTTGTTACATTTAGCTTCACGTGAAAATTAATTAACATACGAGAGCTTGATTATGTCACGTAGCTGGAAATCGTTAAAGGAGAGCTGAATGAGTGAACTATTTATTGGTCCGGACGGGCAGCCTCGTTGTGCTTGGTGTGCCGCGGATGATTTGTATATTGCCTACCATGATCATGAGTGGGGCTTTCCGGTTGACGATGATTTCCGTTTGTTTGAAAAGATTTGTCTGGAAAGTTTTCAGTCTGGCCTAAGCTGGCGCACCATTTTGATTAAGCGTGAGCATTTCCGCAAAGCCTTCCACCATTTTGATTTTAATCGAGTCGCACAATTTACCGAAAAAGATGTTGAACGCTTGTTGCAAGATGAAGGCATCGTGCGCCATCGTGGTAAAATTGAGGCCACCATTAATAATGCGAAACGCGCCGTGGAGATGGTGGAAAAAGAAGGTTCTCTCGCGACTTTCTTTTGGCGTTACGAGCCAGAAGACTCACCGGGACCGCAAACGGTTTCGACCACCGAAGAATCGAAACAACTGTCTAAAGATTTAAAGAAGTTGGGTTGGAAGTTTGTTGGACCTACCACCGCTTATGCATTTATGCAGGCCATGGGACTCGTGAATGACCATTATCATGGCTGCTTTATTCGTGAAAAAGTAATCGAGGCACGTAAAAACTTTAAACGTCCTTAACCTTAAATCATTTGCAAAAATTAACAGGCCTGGGAGTTTTTACGCTGGCTGTTCCAGCTTGAGCATTTGCTGTTTCATTTCCAAGCCCATCGCAAATCCGGTGAGTTTACCATCGGCACCAATCACCCGATGGCACGGCACAATAATCGGTATTGGGTTACGACCGTTGGCGGCCCCTACCGCACGCACCGCTTTCGGATTGTTAATTTGCTGAGCAATCGCTTGATAACTGCGCGTTTCACCAAACGGTATC
The DNA here is from genome assembly GCA_002299245.1 of Hydrogenovibrio sp. UBA650. Lineage (GTDB taxonomy): Bacteria > Pseudomonadota > Gammaproteobacteria > Thiomicrospirales > Thiomicrospiraceae > Thiomicrorhabdus. Next base: position 7,128 of record DBOI01000021.1, on the reverse strand, counting down.
GTCACTAACGCCTTCCAAACTTGTTTTTGAAAATCCGTACCCTGCGGATTAAGTTTGACCTCAAACTGACTTAATTCACCTTTGGCATAAACTTGCAACTGGGCAATCACATCGGCAAAAAAGTCGTTGTTTTGTTGCCAGTCGTCCTCCAAAATCAAATCGTATTTATTGTCGACCACATGGCAATACAAACGCTGTAGACCTTGCTCGTCACCGACTAAGGTTATCGGACATAAATCGGTTTTAAATTGCGCATAATACATACTCATTCCTTATCCATATTGATTCCACAAACACAACGCCGCATAGGCACCATAAGGTTGCCATTTTTCCGCGATTTGCTGCGCCTGTTTTGGGGTGATCGATTCTTTTCCAAGTTGTTTGGCCAGCACTTTAACGATGCCCAAATCCCCGGCCGGAAACGCTTGCTTTAATCCCAAACCACGCATTGCCACATAATGCACCGTCCAATCGCCGATACCTTTAATGGCAATAAAATCTCGATAAAAATCTGGCAGTGATTGATTGGGTTGCAAACTGAGTTTGCCATCTACTAAGGCCTGCGCCACCGCGACTATCGTGGCTTTTTTGCTTTGGCTTAAGCCGACATTGTCGAGCGACATCGCCAAAATTTGTTGAGGGTTGGGGAACACCGCGCCGGTTTGCGACGTCAACACACCCTGCTCCAATGCCGCATTAACTAAACGATTGGCAAGCTTGGTCGCCGCTTTAATCGAAATCAACTGCCCGATAATCGCGCGCACCACAAATTCAAACACATCAAACGCCACCGGTAAACGCGGCACCGTTTGCAGCTCGCCGTTGACGGTGTTCACGGTTTCCAAACCACCTTTGAGATGCTCATCTTCGGCCAAAGCAGCAGTGATGCTGTGCATATCGGTGTCCAGATCAAACAAGGTGCGTATCCGCGCTTGCAAGGTCATATAACACCGCACATCATCGGTTTCCACTTCCACTAACAATGCTTGGCGTTCGGCATCGTCAGTGACTCGAAAACGACCTGTGCCCGAATCCAAATGAAAATTTCGTTCATAACCCTCAGCAGAAAACGATTCAATCGCTTCAATTTCACGGCTGGCCATAAACGCCAGCACTCGTTGAAATGAAAAATCGTCAGGGTATGGAATCACCAAATTGGCGGCGGCCAACTTGCGCGATTTGCCCTTACGTAATTGACTTGGAGTACGTTCAAAGGCGGCTTGAAACCGACTGTTAAACTGCCGTACCGATTGAAACCCAGAAGCAAACGCCACCTGAGTGATTGGCAAATCGGTTTGCGTCACTAATTGATGGGCAAACATCACTCGATGATACTGCGCAATCTGCTTTGGCGAGGCGCCCAAATGCAAATCAAACAAGTGGCGTAACTGACGTTCCGATACCTGAAAATTGGCCGCCAACTCCCCCACTGAATGCTCGTTTAAAAAGCCCTGATGTATCTTTTCTAAGGCCTGCTGCACTTTTAACGCGCCTTCTGGATGCAAGCCTTTGACCACAAACGGCAACTTTAAATCGGGGCGGCAGCGCAAACACGGCCGAAACCCGGCTTCCATCGCTTGATAGGCCTGCTCAAAGTAACGCACATTCTCTTCTTTTGGGGTCGGTGCCGGGCACGACGGACGACAAAAAATTCCAGTGGTGGTCACCCCCACATAAAACTTACCGTCATAATCGGGGTTCTTTGCTTGGCGAGCCTTTTGGTAAATGGCAAGTTTTTGATCAGCATCTATCGGGTTCATAGCAATGATTATAAAGCGACCCAAACAAATCACTGGCGCTTTTCGGCGATGGTCATTTTTTCAATTTAGCGCTACGCTAAAAACTAAACTCACCCCAGCCAAAGATCGATCTTAGATCCATTGTCATCGTACAAAAAGGTCTTGGCTTGGACTTCTTGAATAGCTTGACGAATTTTCTCTATTGCTTGATCTGTCGTCCCGTTATGATTTTGCATCACTTCTTTTCTAGCTTCTTCCATGGTATTCAGTCTATAACTGTTGTGACCAAATTCGGCAATGCGTTCAAATAGAAGATGCTGGCGTAGTGCAGTTTCAATTTCATTCGCTCGCGGGTGATCAATTTGATAGGAAGGTTGCCCCAGATCGTTATATTGCAAATCTACTTGAATATCTGTTGGCAACCCTAAACCAGTTAATGTTTCATCAATAATTTCGGACTTTTTATCGGCAATATCTTGATAACTTTTTGGTTCAAACAGCTCAAAATATTCGCTTTCACGTGCCAGTTTTTCTATCGCATCCTGAGAGATGGCGACAGGATTTTCAAAATCTACTGTGATTGTGTGTTTTCGGGATTTTCTATTTGATCAATCGGCTTCTTATAATAGCCAAAAGACGCTGAGAACCAAGGCATGCCATTATGGACATTATGAATACTCATCACTTACCCCCAAATATCGATTAAACAAAGAGTGCGGCAATAACGGCCACATATTTCACAAAACTGAAATAAGCAAAAAATACACCTAAATTAGAGTATTAACTATTTGGCCGAATAAGATTCAATTCAGATGAATATTTAGTAACCTTTTGAATTTGCGTGCTCCACCATGTTTTTGTTAATGCCTTGCCATGACTTTTTATCCGCTCTTAAGCCAGTTGTTAATTTGAGTAACTGGAAAAACAAAGGGCCTGCCAAAGATAAATTTGAAGTATCTATTAAAATTCAAAGGCTGCTCAATTATCATATCTATAAATCTTTTTCTTTATTAGGCCAGCTGTGAACAACGTTCTAAAACCCATCGCTTTGATTATCAGCCTGTTTTTGCTGATCGGCTCCCCCATAACCAACGCTCAAACCACAATAACTAAGATTGGCGAAATCACAGACAAGAAAATTCCAGAGGCCAGCGGTATTGCCGCCTCTCTTCGCCAGGAGAATGTTTTCTGGTTAATTAATGACAGTGGTAATAATGAGTCTGTTTTTGCAGTCAACGGTCGTGGTGAACGTATTGGGCGCATCAAGGTAAAAGGCATAAAAAACAGAGACTGGGAAGATTTAGCATCTTTTGAATATCAGGGTACCCCTTATCTTTTAATCGCTGATGTCGGAGACAATAAGGCAAAGAGAAAAAAGTACCGCCTGCATTTTATTAAAGAGCCAACAGCAGCAGAATTGACAGGCCAAGATAAGCTATCTTTAAAGCCTGATTGGACTCTTAAATTCACTTATGAAGATGGCCCTAGAGACTGCGAATCAGTGGCGGTGGATATGGCCAATGAGAAAATCATTCTGTTGAGCAAACGCGATGAACCACCGGTTTTTTATGAACTGCCGCTGAAGAAAACACCAAAGAAACAGACTGCAATTGCAAAAAGAATTGCTGAACTCCAACCTTTGACTGTTAACCCAAATGATATTCATGATATTAAGTTTCTAGCTTTTGGCGACCGTCCGACGGCAATGGATATTTCTGCGGACGGCAAGAGCGGAGTAATATTGAACTATCTGAATGCCTACCATTTTAAAAAGAGCGAAAATGAATCTAAGTTTCTATTTGACACCTGGCCTGTAAAATTTAACTACCCGCCGCTGCGTCAAGCGGAAGCTGCCTGCTTGGATAAAAATGGCAATATAATCATCACGAGTGAAGGTTTACCCGCTCCGATACTAAAAATTAATATTGATTGAGACAAACCATGAAAGCAATTTTAACCAGACTGGTATCCCCTATATTGAATGCTTTAGAAAATGCTGAAGGCGATTATCAATATAGCCCTTCACATCGAAAAATCCTGGCCATTATGGGAATTCTATTTTTAGGGATTACCGCTGTCACGCTGTATTTTTCAATGAAGATTGAACAAATGGCAGGCCTATTGCCAGTTATTCTGTTTGGTTCAATTGGGCTGTTATGTTTGATAGTCGCCTGGGTGGGAAGTGATAAAGCTGTCGCAAAACTCTGGCGTAACCGAAATGAATAAAGCTAACTTAGTAGTTTCTAACTAATAGGATCTTCTTTAAAAATCGACTGAATTTCGGCAATCGCTTCTTTCTGCTCAATTAAGGCTTGTACAAGAATAGGATCAAGCTTGTCTTCTTCAGCCAACTTGGATAACTCAGCAAATGCCGCCTCATTGCTCCATGCTTTTTTGTAGGGTCTGGCAGAAGTTAAAGCATCAAAGATGTCTGCAACGGTTACCATCCTCGATTCTAATAGAATGCTGTCACCTTTTATCCCGGAAAGATAACCGGTTCCATCCATTTTTTCATGATGATAGAGCACAATATTCTCTAACTTTTCTACTCCGCGAATTGACTGCAAACCATGGTATTTCATTAAGCGGGTTATAAGCCGGTAACCCTCTTTAACATGTTGCTTCATATACTCATATTCTTCATCAGTCAGAATGCCTTCTTTT
>DBOI01000021.1:0-2371 GCA_002299245.1 Hydrogenovibrio sp. UBA650 | reverse complement strand
GTCGGGAATTGCCAGCTTGCCAATGTCATGTAATGGTGCAAACTGAAAAACCAGCTCGATATCTTCATCGTCCCAATCAAAGTCATCTGCGGTGCTTTGGGCAATCAACCTGGTGTAGTGAGCTACTCTTTCAATGTGCTGGCCGGTTTCAAAATCACGTTTACAGCTACTTCAAGAACCGATCTCAGGGTTGCATGTAACAGTCGATGAGCCAGTGAATCTTGAGAGATAATCAGGGTTATTAGGTGAGCAACCATTTTAAGGTTTTTCTGAACTTTTTCAGTAAAGGTGTTTTCTTCGCTGGAATTGAAAAATACAAATCCATAAAACTCCTTTCTAAACATCATTGGTACAGTATAGCTGGACTGGTAATTGGTTTTGAAAATGGCTTCGGTATGCTGGCGACCATTCTCAGGAATTAAGTGGATATTGTCGATTAATCTGGGCTGAAGAGTTTTGACAATTTTAGATAGGGATTCTGATTTAGATAATTTGAACTGGTAATGACTTAAAGGATTAACTTGATCTGAGGAAAAGCTATAGGTTTTCAAATAATCAGTATCTTTATCATATAAAGCTACAGAGATTCGGTCTATCGAATCATGATGCTCTTTTAAGAAAAGGTGCATAATCTCCAACTCTTTGGAAAAACTAAATTCCTTATTCTTCAGCATTTATTTGTCAGGCCCCCTAATCCCTTAAAAAAAGTAAGTATTTACAAAATCATAATTCTATACATTTTCAATTGAAAATCCATAATTCCAATTTTTTATTTTTTGACTAATTTGAGACGAATCAATCTGCCCGTTATTAGCAGTCAACAAGCAGCACAATCATAACAAAATCAACAGCTATTCTATTTATCATTTTTGTCTCGCTTCCAGCCGTGTTTTAATTAAACAAAAAACAAACAACTACGCGGACTAATATGACTTTGCTTAATCACTTCATTGATTTATTGCTGGAATCAGCACCGTGGTTGGTGTTAGGTTTAGTTCTAGGTGGTTTAATTAAAACCCTGTTGCCTTTAGAGTTACTACAACGTCATTTAAGCCAGAACAATTTATCCTCGGTCACCAAAGCAACTTTATTGGGTGCGCCCTTACCTCTTTGTTCTTGCGGTGTTGTGCCGGCGGCAGTAGGTCTAAGACAAGCTGGAGCTTCCAAACCGGCAACCGTCTCTTTTTTGATCTCCACCCCAGAAACCGGTGTTGATTCAATCAGTTTGACCTATGCCCTTCTCGGACCTGTTATGGCTGTTGCTAGATTAGTCAGCGCCCTGTTCTCTGCATTTTTTACAGGCCTGCTGGTTTTGTTATTTGGCAAACAATCAAGTCAAGCTGCACAAGAAACATCAAACAATCAAGAGCTCACTAAAAGCGATGATTCTAGTTGTTGTGAAACTGAAGAAATTGAATCTAGTTGTTGCGGTGAATCCTCTTGCAATGACAATCAAGTTAAACAAGATAAACCCTCTCTCCGGTCTAAGATTAGCGATGGCCTAAAATACGCCTTTATTGATATGTTCGGCGATATTCTTGGCTGGCTGGTCATAGGGCTTATCTTCGCTGCACTGGTACAAACCTATGTTCCCAGTGAATTCTTAGCTCAATGGGGTAGTGGGTTCTTGGCAATGTTGATTATGCTGTTAATTGGCATACCGATGTATGTCTGTGCAACAGCATCTACACCAATCGCTGTTGGACTTATTCTTGCAGGAATTTCTCCCGGAGTGGCCTTGGTATTTCTGTTATCTGGTCCGGCAACCAATATTGGCACCTTGGGCATTATCGCCAATCTGTTGGGACGCAAAATCATGTGGTTTTACATTATTGGAACGGCTTCAAGTGCAGTTTTGGCGGGATTTATTTTTGACTGGCTGCTAGCCGAGAACGGCTGGAGTATTGTACCGGCAATGACCCACGACCACGAGACTTTGCCCGAATGGTTGCAAGGCCTTACATTGGCTGTTTTGGTATTTTTTGCTGCGTTAATCGTACTCCAGAAAATTAAAAACAGGGCTAAATAAAAACCGTCAAGCTGTTGTATTGATGATATTTCCTAAATTTGACGGCAAACCTTGAGTAGAAGGTGGCCTAGGAATTGAATCTACCAAAGTTAATGCATTTGCTGTTTGAGTATCGAGGGCTTTTTTAAACATAGTCACGCCAGCTTCTTGCTGAGCATAAACCTGTTGTTGAGCTAATGCGGCACTTACCGCACCATTTGCAGAGACGCCTGAAATATCCATTTACATACCTCCATCTTGGATCTCGCTATAAAGGTTATCGACTCAAAGTTTATAACTTTAGCTTTTTATAAAAAATCTTATGCCTATCAGCATGGGACACTCAAATTAGTTTATACTAAC
>DBOI01000076.1:5022-18584 GCA_002299245.1 Hydrogenovibrio sp. UBA650 | reverse complement strand
CAGTTTTTTGAAACATAGTGCATTTTGATGAAACAGACTGAAAAATCATTCAATATTCTGAACCTGTTCTCTCATCTGTTCAATTAGAACTTTTAGCTCTACACTTGCTTGAGAAATGCGTTGGTCGGCAGCTTTTGAACCAAGTGTATTGGCTTCTCGATTGAGTTCTTGCATCAGAAAGTCCAATCGCCTGCCAATAGGGGCGTGGTTTTCTGTTTTGGTTAGGATGTGTTCTACTTCTTTTAAGTGGGTATAGAGCCTATCAATCTCTTCGGCAACGTCCATTTTTTGCGCGAGTATGGCAACCTCTTGATTGAAGCGGTTTTCATCTAGCTGTTCACTTAGTTCATGAATCCGAATCTTGAGTTTATCAGTCTGTTCCTTGAGAACCTCTGGCAAAGCCGGTTCAAGCTGTTTTAGTTGGTTGTGAATAGATTGACTGCGCTCCATAATTAATACTGCCAAAGCTTGGCCTTCTCGATCCCGGTGGTCGGTAAGTTGTTTGAGACAATCGTTCAGCTTTTGCAGAATTTTGGCATCCATTTTCTCTTGCTGACTAGCGTCATTTTCTAATAGAATTCCTGGCCACTTTAGTATTTCTAAAGGGTTCACTTGGGTGGCTTCGGGTAAGCCCTGTTGGACCTGGCTAATGGCCTCGGTCAAGGGTTGCAAAATGTCATTATTTACTTGTAAATCAGTTTGTTGAGTAGAGCTTTCAAAGCTCAAAGAAACGTCTAGTTTGCCACGATGGATTTGTTGCTTAATGGTTTGACGTAGATCGTTCTCTAAATGCCGGAAGGCATCGGGCAGTCTTGGGTTGATCTCTAAGTAACGTTGATTAACTGAACGGACTTCCCAGCTGAAGCGGCCGTACTCTGAATTGGTTTGAATTCTGGAAAAAGCGGTCATGCTTCTTGCGGAGTATTTTGCTTTTGACTGGTTCAATAGTTTTCCTTTAATTGCTCAAATCTATTATCAAACTATTCGACTATAATACCTCATTTGCGCGGCAAATAAGGGTAGGTGGATATGCAGTCGTTGGTTTTAGCTTCTGGTAATAAAGGCAAAATTACAGAGATGTCCGCAATTCTAGAGCCTTTGGGGTGGCAAGTGAAACCGCAGTCTGAATTTTTTGATTCTGAAGCAGAAGAGACAGGCCTGTCATTTATTGAAAATGCGATTATTAAGGCTCGCTACGCATCTAAAATGACAGGGCTACCAGCTATAGCCGACGATTCCGGGGTTGAGGTTTCATTCTTGAAAGGCAGGCCTGGAATCTATTCAGCACGTTACTCGGAAGATCAACAAGGTCAAGATGTGACGGATGAAACCAATCTGCAAAAGCTTCTTACCGAATTGAATGGCGTGCCTGCCGAGCAGCGCCAGGCTAGCTATTATTGTGCAATGGTTTATGTTGAGCACGCAGATGATCCAACCCCGATCATTGGATTGGGTCGTTGGTATGGCGAAATTCTGACCGAAAAGCGTGGCGACGGCGGTTTTGGTTACGATCCAATTTTCTGGGTTGATGAGTTGGGGGTTTCTGCCGCGGAAATGGAAAAACAGCAAAAAAACCAGATCAGTCATCGCGCCCAGGCTTTAAATGCTTTAACCATGCAACTCCGCCGCAATATTTAAGCTATGCAGTTTACTCAACCTCTGCCTTTGGCGCTCTATATTCACTATCCATGGTGTGTGGAGAAGTGCCCCTATTGCGACTTCAATTCTCACAGTGCAAAAACCGATGTCGATGAACGTGCCTATCTACAGGCCATGGTTACTCAGCTAGAACGCCTGTTACCAGGGATCTGGGGGCGGCCTGTTGAATCCATTTTTTTTGGCGGCGGAACGCCGAGTTTAATTTCCGAAGAGGGTCTGAACTGGTTGCTTTCACAGCTGCGTGCGCTACTCGGTTTTGGCCCAGAAATTGAGATTACCTTAGAGGCCAATCCAGGCACTGTTGATTTTGAAAAGTTTGCCGGTTTTTATCAGGCCGGGATTAATCGTTTATCGATGGGAATTCAGAGTTTTGATAATGAAAAACTTAAATCTCTGGGAAGAATTCATTCTTCTGAGGAGGCTTGTTTGGCAATAGAGGCAGCTAAAAAAGCAGGGTTTAATAATTTTAATCTTGACTTGATGTTTGCCCTGCCACAGCAATCATTACAGCAAGCGATTGATGATGTGGAACAGGCTTTACAATTTGAACCTCCACATCTGTCACATTATCAACTTACTGTAGAGCCGAATACCCCCTTTTATAAAAACCCTCCAGTTTTACCTGAAGATGATCTCGCTTGGGAAATGCAGCAGGCCTGTCAAAAGCTAATTGCGGATAAAGGTTATCAACATTATGAAGTATCGGCTTATGCTCAACCCAGAAAGATGTGCCGACACAATTATAACTATTGGCAATTTGGCGACTATATAGGACTGGGTGCCGGAGCCCATGGAAAAATAACCATGGCGCCACAAGGTAAGGTGTTTAGAACTCAGATGCCCGCATCTCCGGGAGGGTATGTTGAGGCGATTAATCGCGGTGATAGTGGGCGAATTACCTGGCTGGAACCCGATGATTTAGAATTTGAATTTATGCTCAACGCTTTGCGTTTACAGTCAGGCTTTAATCTGGAGTTGTTTGCCAAAAGAACAGGCCTAGAGTTAGATTCGATAATGCCAAAGATTAATGGTCTGGAGGCTGACAAGCTGATTATTGTTCAAGGTCGGCAGTTAAATCTGACCAATAAAGGAAAACAGTATTTGAATGATGTGATTGGAGCCTTCCTACAGTAAAATAAACGCTAATCGCTAAATAATGATTATCAAATATACCTAATGGCAACACAAGCAAATACAGACAGTTTAACCCAGGTTTTGAATCGAGAAGGTTGGTTAGCCAAAGCTAAAGACTCAATTGATCATGGCTCTGAGGCTAAAGCCATTCTGTTTATCGATCTTGACCGCTTTAAATTTGTTAATGATTCTTTAGGCCACAAAGCGGGTGATTTATTGCTGCAAATGGTTGCTCAATTAATTGAGGCGGAGGTAGACAGTCCAACCGATTTTGTCGGCCGTATTGGAGGCGACGAGTTTGTTGTTCTGCTGCAAAAAGAACAATCTGTTGTTAATGTTGAAAAAATAGCTAATCGAATCATTTACTCGCTGAGCCAACCAATATTACTAGATACTACTGAAGTTGAGATTGGCGCTTCCATTGGTATTTCACTCTTGCCTACTGACAGTTCTGATCTAGCCGAGCTATTGAAGTATGCCGATTTAGCAATGTATCGAGCAAAGAATTCTGGCAGAAATCAGATGGTATTCTTCCATCAGCAGATGATTAAAAAGATCGAGTATCGTCGCAGAATTCAAACTCTGTTGAGAAAGGCTTTGCGAGAAGAGCTATTGGAACTTAATTACCTGCCAGTATTTGATGTTCAGAATAATAGTATTACTGGCGCAGAATTGCATGTTAGCTGTAGCCAAATACCAGAATTGCAAAGTTTGGATCAAGAAGAGTTGTTTGCGATTGCCGATGAATCACAAGTTGCCATTAGCCTGAGTGAGTGGATGCTTGCGCGCGGCTGTGAGTTTTTACAGAGAATGCAGGAAAGTGAGCTGGTTGTTGATATTATTGTTCCAATACGCCCAACTCATTTTCACCAAAACGGCTTTATAGAGTGGCTTGAAGTACTTTTGGGGCAATACGAGCAGTCCGCCGAAAATATTGTTCTTCAGCTAAATGACTCTAGTCTAAATGCACAGCGCTTTCCTGTTGAAAAACAGCTCTATGAACTACAAAAACTAGGTGTCGAAGTCGCAGTACAGAATTTTGGCACGGGTCATTTGTCACCATTAAAACTCCATGATTGGCCAATTGGTCAGTTAAATTTGAGCCCGACGTTTACCAATGAGATGACAAACAAAAGATCAATTGCTTCCATGGCAGAAGCTTTAGTTCAAATGGGACAGATGCTCAACAAAAAAGTAGTGGCCTCCGGTGTGACTTCATTTGACCAGCAGGAAATGCTGATGACTCTTAACTGCTATTTGATGAAAGGTCCACTGTTCTCTGAACCCTTAAGCGAATCTAATTTTGAACGTCTCTGTATTCACCCGATGGATCAAGATGGTTTTTTTGAAGAGCTGCAAAAATTAGATGAATATTAACCAATAACTAGAAAGGCCTGTAATTTTGACTCGCACAACGCTGAAATGGCTAAAACGCTCAATATTGGTTTTAGCAATTATTCCTTTTTTGATTTTTCTGGCTTTTGCTGGTGCAGTTAGTTTGATCGACTTTAACAAGTACAAACCACAAATTGAAAAAGAAATTGCTGATTTAACCAAACGTGACTTTACCATTGAAGGAGAGGTGGAAGCATCGGTATTACCATTTGTATTCAATGTTGGAAAGTTGAGTATGAAAAATCCTCCAGGTTTCAAACAACCTTATTTATTGACTATGCAAGAGGCTCACATTGAGCTTTCTCTAAAGCAACTATTCCTATCCAGTAAACTCGAAATAATCAGTCTTGAACTCATAGAGCCCAAGCTTCATTTGATAAAAAATATACATGGCGATAATTGGAGTGATATTCCGTTGCTCTCTTCATGGTTAAGAAAAGAGTACGGATTTGCTAATGAGTTCAATGCCCAGAATCTTCTTAAGTCATCATCTTCGGATAATCAAGAAACTAGCTCTGAATCGACTCCGGATTGGTATTTAGAGAGTTTGGCCATAAAAGGCGCTGAAATTGTATTTGAGCATGAGCCTGAAAAACTCAAAGTGAGTATCAAAGAGGGCAACCTAATTACTTTTGATGTTCGGCCCGGTGAGTCCTTTAGAGTTAGCAGTGACTTTACTTATGAACATAGCCAAGCCCCTAGAGTGTTTGATTTTGAGATAAATGGTGATTTACAGTTAAAGAAAAAATTTACCCAGTTTCATTTACACAATTGGAATGGTGTATTCAAACTCAAGCTTCCGCAAGATCACAACTTACCAGACATTCGTTTTGCGACAATTGGTAAGCAACTGGTATTAGATTTTGAAAGACAGACAATTGATGTTGTAGACGCAGTGATTGATGGTTTAGAGTCTCAGGTAGTCACTAGCTTTCAAGGTGAATTTGGCGCAAGTCCGGAATTTAAAGGTAAATTTATTAACCAGCAATTAGATATTGCTAAATGGATAAAACGGTTAGGTTTTCCTGAGCCTGAAAGCCCCCAGCTGCTAAAAGAAATAAAGGGGGACCTCAAGTTTCATTGGGATGGCAAAACACTGAAGCTGGAGAGGCTGGCTAAAACCGCGTAATTTCACAGCTTAGCAATCGCTTAAGACTGTCTTTCAAAAATCAGATCCCAGACTCCATGACCCAAGCGGTGGCCTCGAGCTTCAAATTTGGTCAATGGACGATAATCAGGTCTTGGTGTATATTCACCAGTACCACTGATGTTGTTGTAACCTTCGGCATGGCTCATCACTTCCATCATGTGTTCTGCATAGTTTTCCCAGTCGGTAGCCATGTGAAATTGGCCGCCGATTTTTATATGTTTACGAATCTTTTGTGCAAACTCCGGTTGAACAATGCGGCGTTTATGGTGGCGTTTTTTATGCCATGGATCGGGAAAAAACAGGTAGACGGCTGCCAGTGAATTTTCAGGAATCATCCGCTCTAGAACTTCATATGCATCTTCGTTAAAAACACGAATATTGGTCAGGCCTTTCTCTTCAACCAGTTTAAGTAGGGCTCCGACTCCAGGACGGTGAACTTCAATACCTATGTAATTCTGATCTGGATTGGCTTCTGCCATTTCCGCAAGGCTTTTTCCCATACCAAAGCCAATTTCCAGAATAGTTGGAGCCTCTCTGCCAAACAGGCCTGTTAAATCAAGTAGTTGGTTTTTGAGTTCTAAACCGAATTCAGGCCATTGAGATTCAATTGCACTTTTTTGAGCTGCCGATAAGCGACCTTGGCGAAGCACAAAGCTTTTAATTCGATGAGTTATTTTTGGATTTTCGTTTTTGGTTTCAGACATATTCTTAACTGTGACTGAGTTATAATTTGAAGGACATATTATAACTAATGGGAGCCTTGAATTTACTGGAGTTATTCGGGGCTTCCTAAACAAAGGTCACATTTTCCGTTGAACCAAGTTGATACCTCTCCAACTTTAAAGAGTCAATTTACTCAACCTTTGCTCGACTGGTTTAAAGACCACGGCAGGCATGATTTACCGTGGCAGAAAGATATTAATCCATACCGTGTTTGGGTTTCAGAGATTATGTTGCAACAAACTCAAGTGGTGACAGTTATTCCTTACTTTGAACGTTTTATGCAACGTTTTCCAGAGGTTTCGGATCTTGCTGCAGCTTCACAAGATGAGGTGTTATCTCACTGGGCAGGACTTGGTTACTATGCTCGCGGGCGCAATCTCCATAAAGCTGCTCAATTGATTGTTGAACAACACAACGGCGTTTTCCCCAAGAGTTTTGATGAGGTTCTCAATTTGCCTGGAATAGGGCGTTCTACTGCTGGAGCCATTCTGTCAATTAGTTTACAGCAAAGATTCCCCATTCTAGATGGTAATGTTAAACGTGTTCTGAGTCGCTATTTTGCGATTGAAGGCTGGCCTGGTGAAAAGAGGGTAGAGAATCAAATGTGGGGTTTGGCCGACAATCTAACGCCGGAAACAGACTTTGCTGACTATACTCAAGCCATTATGGATCTTGGGGCAACGCTTTGTAAACGCAGTAAACCAAATTGCAATCTGTGTCCTGTTAAAACGGATTGTAGAGCTTTAAAAACCGATCAAGTAGCAAGCTTTCCCAACTCAAAACCAAAAAAAAATAAGCCGGTAAAGCAGAAGTGGTTGCTTCTGCAAAAAAACAGTGCTGAGCAGGTTTTTTTATATAAACGCCCCCAGAAAGGTATTTGGGCAGGTCTGTGGAGTTTGCCTGAATTTGATTCTTATGATCGAGCTGTAGATTTTTTGAATGGCGAGATTCATAGACATGATGCTCACAGTCTCTCTGAAGGAGAACCTTTCAGACATAGCTTTTCGCACTATCATTTAGATATCTTTCCTTTAATCTTTCAGGCTTCGACGGATTACGAGATAGGCCAGCCTTCTAATCGTGTCCAGGAGACTCCTGCCGAATACAGTGTCGCCCATCATCAATGGTTTGATATTAATCGATTAAAATCAGGTGAAATAGGGGTACCGGTGCCTATTCGTAAAATGATTTCTTCTCTATAATAGAGCAGAAATAAATATCAAATACGGGCTATGGAGTAATAACAATATGAGTAGAACTGTAAACTGTGCAAAGATGGGTGAGGAGCTTGAAGGCTTGGATTTTGCTCCTTTTCCGGGTGAGCTTGGTCAAAAAGTATATGAGAATATTTCTAAAGAGGCTTGGAAGCAGTGGTTAAATCAACAAACTATTCTTATAAACGAATATCGTTTGTCGAGTCTTGACCCGAAAGCGCGATCCTTTTTACAAGAAGAGATGCAAAAGTTCTTGTTTGAAAATCAAGACATTACAATGCCAGATGAATACAACTCAGTTAAATAATAGTTCCAGTAACCGTTAGGATTTGTTTTGGATGGATTAGTAGACATTTACCTTGGTCGCCAGCCAATTTTTAATAAAAAACTCGAAGTAATCGCTTACGAACTCCTATTCAGAGGTAATACTCAGGATAATCATGCCATGATTCTTGGTGGCGATACTGCTTCCGCGCAAGTCATGATAAATGCTTTTGGTGAAATGGACTTGGCTGATGTATTAGGTAAGCATAAAGGTTTTATCAATTTTACCGAAGGCCTGTTACTTCGAGATTACCAGCCGTTTTTTCCAAAAAACAAAGTTGTAATTGAAATCCTTGAAGATGCGCACGTCACGCCAAAGCTAGTCGAAGCAGTGAAAAAGCTCAAGCAGATGGGATTTACTCTTGCTCTAGACGATTATGTCTTTAACCCAGAGTTTGAAGTGCTTGAAGAGTATGCGGATATTATCAAGGTTGACATTCTAGAGGTCGGTCCTAAACAGCTGATGGAGCACAGCAAGCGTCTAAAGTCGAAAGGTATAAAGCTTCTGGCAGAGAAAGTTGAGTCGCGCCAACAGTTTGAATTCTGTGCAAAGCTTGATTTTGATTACTATCAAGGCTATTTCTTCGCCAAACCGAAGATTATTGAAGGTAAGCGCCTGCCGCAGAATAAGTTGACCACTTTGGAGTTGCTATCTAGCGTTTATGATCCGGATGTGGATATGCATAAACTATCCAGTATTATTTCTAAAGATGTCTCTCTGAGTCAAAAACTGATGAAGTTTGTTGCCCAGACAAGTGGCCCAGATCTTAAAATATCTTCAATTCACGATGCGGTTTTGCGTTTTGGTTTAAATCGCCTAAAAAGCTGGGCAAGTATGTTGGTACTTGCCGGCGTGGATGACAAACCGATGGAGTTGTTTATCACGGCTCTAACCAGGGCAAAATTCTGCGAGTTGGTTGCTAAAGAGCTTTCACAATCTTCTGTTGAGCGTTACTTTACAGTCGGATTGTTCTCCTGTTTGGATGCGGTGATGGACAGTGATATGCAGAGTCTTATAGAAAAACTGGGTATGGAGCGCGAGATTGAGCAAGCATTGCTGGAAAAAACCGGCTTACTTGGTACGACTCTTTCCGTTGTCATGAGATTGGAAAGAGGTAGTACGGAGATCGATTTACCTGAAGGTTTGACTCCGACTAAAGCCTCTCACTGTTATCTTCAAGCGATGAAATTTGCTGAATCAGTAGGATTCTAGCAATGTTTAGGATCTTAGCAGTTGACGACCAGGCGGTGACCCGAAAACTGGTCTCAATGATCCTGAAAAGTAAAGGCTGCCAGGTTGAAGACGTAGAAAGCGCACAATTGGCTTTAGATCGAGTTGAAGAGCAGGCGTACGACTTGATTGTGACAGATTATCGCATGCCGGAGATGAACGGTATTGAGCTTGTAAAGGAGCTTAAAAAAGTCGCCGATACCAAGCATATTCCAATTATTATGATTACCGCCGAAGACAGTGAAACTCTAAAAAATCAAGCTGAAGGCGCGGGAATTGATGCTTGGATGCCTAAGCCATTCAAGCCAAACGAACTACTTTCGGTAGTGGAGAGATTGTTAAAAAACCATTCAGGTTAACCCCCCCCTCAGCGAGTCCTCATTAATCAGAGGTGATATTCCGGACTGTAATCTACAACCGCATTAATAAAGGCATCAACAGTCTCAGGATCAATACCAGGATGGATTCCGTGTCCTAAATTGAATACATGGCCTGTACCTTTACCATAGCTTTCAAGCACTGATTTTACCTCTTCACGAACACGCTCTGGTGAAGCATAAAGTACTGTAGGGTCCATATTTCCTTGCAGTGCAACTCTGTCGCCAACCTGCGCACGAGCATCAGCCATATCCATTGTCCAGTCAATTCCCAGACAGTGTGCGCCTGTTGCTGCCATGGCATCCAGCCACTGTCCGCCACCTTTGGTGTACATAATTACCGGAATTTCACGACCGTCGTATTCTTTGATCAAACCATCAACGATTTTAGCCATATAGTCCAGAGAGAAAGCTTTGTAGTCGCGAGGAGTTAGCAGGCCACCCCAAGTATCAAAAATCTGCACTGCCTGAGCTCCGGCTTCAATTTGCGCGTTTAAGTATGCGGTGACGGAGTCAGCAAGGATATCTAGGATCTGATGCATCATTTTTGGATTTTCAAACATCATGCCTTTAACTTTGCCGAACTGCTTACTTGAACCACCTTCAACCATGTAGGTCGCCAGTGTCCAGGGGCTTCCTGAGAAACCAATCAAAGGCACGCGGCCATTGAGGTCTTTGCGAATCGTACTCACCGCATTCATTACATAGCCAAGCTCAGAGCTCATGTCAGGCACATATAGTGCATCGACATCGGCTTGAGTTTTAATTGGTTTGTCAAAAATAGGGCCGTCGCCAGTTTCAAAACGCAGGCCAAGTCCCATGGCATCGGGAATTGTCAGAATATCAGAGAATAGGATTGCAGCGTCTAAAGGGTAACGCTCAAGCGGCTGTAAGGTTACTTCTGAAGCAAGTTCCGCATTGCGGCAAAGATCCATAAAAGAGCCAGCCTTAGTACGAGTTGCACGGTATTCTGGCAGATAGCGACCAGCTTGACGCATCATCCATACAGGAGTCCGGTCAACGGGTTGTTTAAGTATTGCACGTAAAAAACGGTCGTTCTGTAGTTCTGCCATTTTGAGGCCCTTTAGCTGTAATTCTTGTAAAAATTGAGGAAGCTATTTTAGCTTATGGCAGGCTAAATAACGAAACTAATTACTTAATAACTCAGGGAAATTGATTCCTGCTAATTTTGTTTTAGCGGGTTTAAAGCGTCTATCGCAAAAGGGTGGTCAATGATCATATACATGGCCTGGCGGTAATGGTAAACAAACCCGCGGACTTCGATCTCTTTACCTTGCAGTTTTTTTAGCTGGTTGTAGTCAAATTTTTGCCAATGTTTCTTGGGGACTCGAATACCTGTGGTATCAGTATTGATAATGTAATTAGTTGAAGACTTGTCTACTTTTTCTACCTTGCCGCGGATTATGCGAAACCCTTCATCATCCGCATAAATTTTGGAGCTTTCTATCAAAGGGTAGTGCAGCTCCGGGTTTTTGGCAGCAACATCCCATAATTGGTAGCCGCCATTTCTAGCCTTGGCTTCAGCTTGGTAGTAACATTTAGCATGTTTAAGATTGTCGTAACTGGTATGGGCAAGTACATATCCGCTCTCAAGCATTTGTTGTTGCACGCTACTGCCATCTTTTAAAAACAAGTGTGCCAATTGACGATTTCGGTTATCAAATTGAGTCTCGTCAAATTCAATTCCAATGTCTAAGTCATTATTGGCAAGTAGTTTATTAAGGAAGAGCTGGGCCTCATCGGCAAGGGGTTCACCTGGGGTTTGAAACTTTTCTTTACGTTCTTTTTGAGGTGAATCGATACCAATCAGACGCACGCGTTGATTTTGCACAATAATGGTGTCGCCGGTTATTGCGTATTCCGCCTTTACCCAGAGCAATTTTTCTAAATCAACAACGCAACTCTGTTCGTCTGCAAAGGAGGGCGCAGAAAGAGCGAATAAACTGATTAGACAGGCGAATAGAATTCTCATAGTGGAGTGATTGTATCGTTTCAAAATTAGAAAAACAAAAGCAATTGCCGCGCCATGTTTTACAAACTCAGCAGACATAAAAAAAGCGCCAGAGGATAACCTGCGGCGCTTTTTTGCGTTGAATCTTTTTGAGATTAACGACGAGCGTACTTCTGCTTGAACTTTTCAACACGCCCTTCAGTATCTACAAGAGTTTGCTTACCAGTGTAGAAAGGGTGAGAAGCGCTAGAAACTTCAACACGTACTAGCGGGTATTCTTTACCGTCTAGAGTGATTGTGTCGCCAGAAGTCTTTTCAATAGTAGAGCGAGTGATAAAAGTTTCACCAGTTGAGATGTCCTGGAAAACTACTTCGTTGTACTCTGGATGAATGCCTGCTTTCATGATGACGTTCCAAATAAATTAATTACTAATAAAATCTGAGAAAAAAGGATTATAGTCATTAATTACTGAATTGCAACAATATTTTTGGCAATCAGTAATTAATTTTTCACTCTATTATCGTTTCATTGCTGTAAACAACTCATCGTTGGTTTTGGTGACCTTCATCTGATCAATTAAGGTCTCAATCGCTTCGATCTCATTGTTCATTCCACCCAAGAAACGACGTAGAATCCAGATGTTCTGAAGCTCATCTGGTTTAACCAATAGCTCTTCCTTACGAGTACCAGATTTGTTAAGGTTGATCGCAGGGAAGGTGCGTTTTTCTGCAATATCGCGTGATAGGTGAAGTTCCATGTTACCGGTACCTTTGAACTCTTCAAAGATGACTTCGTCCATCTTAGAACCGGTCTCAACCAGTGCAGTTGCAATAATGGTCAGAGAACCACCCTCTTCAATATTACGCGCAGCACCGAAGAAACGTTTAGGTCTGTGAAGCGCGTTTGCATCAACACCACCAGAAAGGATCTTACCTGAAGCAGGAGTAACTGTGTTGTAGGCACGTGCAAGACGGGTAATAGAATCGAGCAAAATGATCACGTCAGTTTTATGTTCAGTCAGGCGTTTGGCTTTTTCGATTACCATTTCTGCAACTTGAACGTGACGAGAAGCTGGCTCATCGAAGGTGGAAGATATGACTTCACCCTTAACCGTACGTTCCATCTCAGTAACCTCTTCAGGACGTTCGTCGATTAGTAGAACGATCAAATAGGCTTCAGGGTGGTTTTCAGCAATGGATTGCGCCATCTGTTGCAGAATTACTGTTTTACCTGATTTTGGCGGTGCGACAATCAAACCACGCTGACCTTTACCAAATGGTGAAGCGATGTCGATAATACGAGGAGTAATGTCTTCTGTGCTGCCATTACCCAGTTCCATTTTCAAGCGTTCCTGAGCGTGAAGAGGTGTCAGGTTTTCAAACGCGATTTTCTTACGCGCTATTTCAGGGTCTTCAAAGTTGATCTTTTCAACTTTTAACAGGGCAAAGTAACGCTCACCGTCTTTTGGTGGGCGGATTTTACCTTGAATGGTGTCACCTTTGCGCAGCCCGAAACGGCGAATCTGGCTTGGAGAAACATAAAGGTCATCAGGGCCAGCTAAGTATGAACCGTCGCCAGAGCGTAAGAAACCAAATCCGTCAGGTAAGATTTCCAGTACTCCTTCGCCATAAATGTCTTCTCCTTTTTTAGAGTGCGCTTTTAAGATGGCAAATATAATGTCTTGTTTACGCAATCTTGCTAGGTTGTCTAAGCCCATACTGGCGGCTAAATCAAGGAGTGCGGCGGCGGATTGTTTTTTTAAATCTAATAAATTCATAGCTTTTAATTTGAGGTTACTTACGAATATCTGTGAAAAGGGTTTTAATCCAGAATTGGGATTTTGGTTTTTTTGAAAAGAAATTACTTAAAACTAAAAAGGTGGGACGTTCCGGGTGATTTAAACCCGGAACAAACAAATTACAGATTACCTTCTAGGAATGCTGTTAATTGTGATTTTGATAGAGCACCAACCTGAGTTGCGTCTACTTCACCGTTTTTGAAAAGCATTAGAGTTGGAATGCCTCGTACACCATACTTAGGCGGTGTAGCAGGATTTTCATCAATGTTTAGTTTTGCAACTTTTACTTTTCCGTCAAATTCAGCAGCGATTTCATCCAAAATTGGAGCGATCATTTTACAAGGCCCACACCACTCGGCCCAAAAATCGACCAATACTGGTAAATCAGATTGTAAAACTTCTGCATCAAAGTTTGAATCACTTGTAGAAATCATGTTTTCTCCTGTTCATCTAGTAATACAAATAGATACACAACACCTTAAAAGCAGCTTTGCTATTAAATTTGATATAGGGAGTGTTTGAATTTGTATGAGATTATGTTTTTTATGATGTGATTTTGGATAGAGTTAAATTACTTAAACCTA
>DBOI01000076.1:0-4668 GCA_002299245.1 Hydrogenovibrio sp. UBA650 | reverse complement strand
CTAATTATTACATTAAGGCTTTTTGAAGTTCAAGTTTATTTTGCAAAAAAGTTTTGTGTTTGTAATTTAGTCTTCGAAAGATATTTTTATTTTTCGAACACAAATAAAGACCAATTTAGCGTAGGATATTAGCCTTCAAGTTTAGTCATACGTCTTAGTTTTTCCATGGATATTTCACACATAATTGATGATCTTAACGATGCCCAGCGGGAAGCGGTTACTGCTGATGACACTCACGCTCTGATTCTTGCAGGGGCAGGAAGCGGTAAAACCCGAGTATTAGTCCACCGTATTGCCTGGATTACTCAGGTTTTAAATTTTTCACCCTATAACATTATGGCGGTGACCTTTACTAATAAGGCCGCTAATGAGATGCGCGGTAGAATTGAAAGTCTGATTGGTCAGCAGGCGAATGGTCTGACTATGGGGACGTTTCATGGAATTGCTTACCGCATTCTTCGTCAACATTACCAAGAAGCAGGCTTGTCAAAAGATTTCCAGATTTTGGACGCCGACGATCAAAAGCGAGTTGTCAAACGCCTGCTTAAATCGATGGAACTGGATGAAAATCAGTGGCCGCATAAGCAGATAGTGGCTTTTATAAATGGCGAAAAAGAAGAGGGACGCAGGCCTCATCATATTGATGCCACGCAAAACCCGTATTTAGCCAAAATGGTTCAGGTTTATCTGGCCTATGAAGAGCTCTGTCAGCGTTCAGGCCTGGTCGATTTTGCTGAACTCTTATTAAGAGCACATGAACTTTGGCTTAAGAATCCAACGGTATTGGCACACTATCAAGCTCGTTTCAAACACATATTAGTGGACGAGTTCCAGGATACCAACTCATTGCAATATGCCTGGTTAAGAGTCTTGGTTGGTGCTAGCAGTAAGCTGTTTGTAGTTGGAGATGATGATCAATCTATCTATGGTTGGCGCGGTGCTAAAGTTGAGAATATTCGTCAGTTTGATCAAGATTTTGCAGATGTTAAAACCGTGCGACTTGAACAGAATTACCGTTCGACTGAAACAATTCTCAAAGCAGCGAATGGCCTGATTGCCAACAATGAATCTCGAATGGGAAAGGAGTTGTGGAGTGCTGGGGAGCAGGGCGATTTAATTAAGATTTATGAGGCCTTTAATGAGATGGACGAGGCTAATTATGTTTGTAATCAGATCGAAAACTGGTCCGAAAATGGTGGTGCCCGCAGTGAAATAGCAGTGCTTTATCGTTCTAATGCTCAGTCTCGAATTTTAGAGCAGGCATTAATGCAGGCGCAAATCCCTTATCGAGTTTATGGTGGCCTGCGGTTTTATGACCGCGCGGAAATCAAGGATGTACTTGCCTATTTACGCTTGATTGTTAGCCGTGATGATGACGCTGCATTTGAGAGAATTTACAATCATCCTCCTAGAGGTATTGGCCAAAAAACTGCAGATACCATTCGCGAGGCCGCAAAAAATCAGAACATCTCTCTTTGGCAGGCCGCAAATAAGTTAGTCAAAACTGGTTTGACTGCAAGGGCTAAAACCTCTGTACAGGGTTTTATAGATTTAATGGAAGCTATGGCAGAATCGATTATCGATCATAGTTTGGAAGATCAGTTTATAAAGGTGGTTTCTCAATCAGGCCTGCAAGAACACTTTGAAAAAGATCGCTCCGAACAAGGTAAAGGTCGTTTGGAAAATATTGATGAGTTAATCAATGCGGCCAGCCAGTTTAAAAGCAGTCATGAGCAGAAATCGATTGAAGTTGCTGAGACTGAGGAACAGGTATTTGTCAGATCCGTCAGCAATTCACCAGAAGTCATTAATGAAGATGGTAATACGATTTTGTTGGCGCCGACATTTGATAACCCTCTAGCAGAGTTTCTGGCTCAGGCTGCATTAGAAGCTGGAGAGCGTCAGGCAGATGCGTGGGAGTCATCGGTTCAGTTAATGACAATGCATTCTGCCAAAGGTTTGGAGTTTCCATTGGTATTTATGATTGGTGTTGAGGAGGGGCTGTTCCCTTCACAGCAATCAATTGAAGAAGTTTCTCGACTTGAAGAGGAGCGTCGTCTGGCTTATGTTGGTATCACTCGAGCAGAAAAACAGTTGATGATAACTTATGCCAGCCGTCGACGTTTACATGGTCAAGAGTTTTTTCCTCTACCATCCAGGTTTATAAAAGAGATTCCAGCAGAATGTGTTGAGCAAGTTCGCCTTGCAGGTTCTGCAAACCCTGCGTTTTCAGGTTATTCGGATTCTGAAGCCAGGTTTGGTTTATCCTCAAAACAGAATGAAACCGGGTTTACGATTGGAGAGGCGGTATTTCATCAGAAGTTTGGTGATGGGACTGTTTTGGCGACTGAAGGTAGTGGTGAGCACGCGCGTATCCAGGTGAATTTCAACCATGCTGGTGCAAAATGGCTGGTAACGGCCTATGCTAATTTACAAAAGAAGTAAGCTTATATCTATTTAGAAATGGTGAACAATGACTCAGGAAAATAACGATTCAGTTTTGTTGAATACTTCTCAGTTACATGCTCCAGGCATGGGTCAACCGATTGATTTAGCTTTGCATAGTAATCAGTTTTGCATGGTGTCAGGGCCCTCGGGTTGTGGTAAATCACAACTTTTGAAAGCACTGGCCGATTTGACAGGCCATCAAGGTGAGGTCTTTTTGCAAGAAACTAATATGTTTGAAATGCCTGCAGATAAATGGCGAGCCAAGGTTATGTACTTTGCAGCTGAAACTGCTTGGTGGTTAGATACAATTGCAGCCCATTTTGAAGAGCAACCGAAAACAGGGCAGTTGAGTGAACTTGGGCTGGAAAAAGCTATTTTAAACGCTAATCCAGACTCACTTTCTTCTGGAGAAAAACAGCGACTGGCACTTTTGAGAGGCCTGCAATACCAGCCTAAAGTACTGCTTTTAGATGAAGTTACCGCCAATCTTGATGAAGATAGTGAGTTGCTGGTCGAAGCAGTAATCAAAGACTATTTACGTAATCATTCTGCAAGTGCTTTATGGATTAGTCATAGCTCTGCTCAGATAAAGCGGTTAGCCGATACTCAGATTCGGTTAAATGCAGAAGGAGCTCTGTCATGATTCTTCTCAGCTATTGGGATTTACTGGTTCTATCTGTATTGGTTTTGCTGCTTGGTGTTTTTCTTGCCTTAAGTGGGTTTACTCGAGTTAGAGAGTTGTGGTGGAGCAACCTGAGGATGTTTGTTCAATTACTCTTTATGGGAGTCTGGCTCTCTTATGTGTTTACCACTGACAACCCTTTATGGGTAGCATTGGTTGGCATTATTATGTTGCTGGCTGGCGGTTATGAAAGTAGCAAGCGTCAGCAGTATCGATTCCAAAAACTCAGTGGTTTCTTAATTGGCTTGATAGCACTATCCATGACTTCATTAATGGTTCTGATTGGTGTTTTGATGATGGTTATTCAGCCAACACCATGGTATGAACCGCAATATGTGATCCCGCTACTGGGGATGTTACTTGGCAATAGTATGACCTCCATTGGTATCGGGTTGGATTCATTGACCCGAAATGCGGTAAGTGCCAAGGCCAAAATTGAAGCGCAGCTCGCCTTGGGTAAAACGACCAAGCAGTCTATTGCTTTCATTAAACAGCAAAGCCTGCATACGGCAATGATTCCTGTAATCAATATGCTGGTAGCTGCCGGAATCATTTCGCTTCCAGGAACGCTTACGGGACAAATTCTTGCTGGTGTCGATCCTATGGAGGCGGTTAAATACCAAATTATGATTATGCTTATGATCGTTACTTCTGCCGGTTTTGGAACTTTGATTGCTTTGAATCTAGCTAGCCGTAGGTTGTTTGATTCACGCCAGCGATTGAATCCATCTGTTTTGAGTAAATCTAGTTAGTCGTTGCCAAGATATAATTCACTTACAAAGTTTAATGTTATTTGATAGATTGAAATTGGAAATAGACGTTTTTCAGTGTCAAAGTAAGGAGAGATGATATGGCGCTTCGACTAAAGGATATTGTGACTGCGGCAAAGGCAAATATTGAAGAGATCAATTGCCAAGAGGCTCAAGATCTACTTAAAACAGGCGAGTACAAATTTTTGGATGTTCGTGAGCCTGCAGAATACTTGGATGGAACCATTCCTATGTCAGTTCACGTTCCACGTGGAATGTTAGAGCCTGTATGTGATACCTGTTATGCAGGGCATAAAGGTGAGTTTGCTGATTTAGATCAAAAATGGGTGGTCTTTTGCCTCTCTGGTGGACGCGGGGCTTTAGCTGCGGATACTATGCAAAAAATGGGTTACTCTCATGTGCTTAATTTGGCCGGAGGCTTTACTGAGTGGAAAGCCTGTAATGGAGATATTACAGTACCACCGGTTGATAATGGTCTAATTAAAATGGATCACCCGTGGAACCCTGGCCCGGATGCAGGTACCTGTGAGCTATAGCAGAGTTTAAATAATCTGGCTTTGTTTAGATAATTTTTAACAACCACCGTTTTGCGGTGGTGGTTAATTTTTTAGTGGTCGCTTACGCAGTTAAATATTATTTTTCACAACCGACTCTTGATGGTATATTTGGCTAACAACTTGATTTGTTTAAGACATTCACTTTACAGGGAGGGTTAGGGGTTTATGCGTCAATTTCAAATTTTTGTTTTCTTGAATTCAACTAATAACT
>DBOI01000005.1:2499-8596 GCA_002299245.1 Hydrogenovibrio sp. UBA650 | reverse complement strand
CGTCAAGCCAACTCTGGTAATTACCCAAACACGGGTCTGCTTCTCTCCATCGTTGTAGACAAAGCGCTCATCGAGAGTCAATTTATTACCTGACTCATCAATGGTTCCGGTAATATCAACTTCAAAACGTCTTAGTACCTTGCCGGAACGATCTTGAAACTGGCCGTATGCCTGAGTTTTACCTTTGAAGTACTCAAACAGATCAAGTTTAGGCGTTTCCATTTTGTAATCCTCTATTCTGATATTGGCACAACCTTGTAAAACCGCCAGTAAAACGATAAACAGGCCTGTAAAACTGGCTGTTTTCAAATGCTTAATCATGCTTTAGCTCCGAGCTTTGTTTTCGAGCCAATACAAACTGATTAACCGAAATATGTCCGGTTTCAAAGCCAACAATTCAGTAATCCAAGTAGTAATTCCACAGGCGTTGAAAAGCACTGTCGTAACCGAGTTCTTGTAGCGATTTAGACTGCTTGTTAAAAGACTGCTTCCACAGTTTGCAGGTATGGCCGTAGCAAGTTCCAAAGTCGAGATTACTCTGAATCTCAAACCCGTGTTTTTCAGCATAGTGATGCATCTGTTCAACACTGGGGAGTAGCCCGCCTGGAAAAATATAGGCCTGGATAAAATCAACTGAGTTCTGATAAGCTTCGGCTTGATCGTCGGCAATGGTGATCACTTGTAGTCCGGCTTTACCACCAGGTTTCAAACAGCGCTGCAGGGTCTCAAAATAGTTATCCCAATACTCCTTGCCGACCGCTTCAAACATCTCAATACTGACAATGTGATCATACTGCTGTTGTTCTAATCGATAGTCCTGTAACTTGATCTGGTAATCTTCGGAAGAGTGTTGATAGGCAAGTCTGCGCTGAGCAAACTTGCGCTGCTCATGAGAAAGTGTCAGGCCTGTAATTTTGGCTCTGTTTGCGAGAGCTAAATCCATAAAACCACCCCAGCCACAGCCAATTTCCAGGATCTCATCGCCGTGGTTAATCCCTAGCTGGTCGTAAAGTCTCTGCTATTTATTGTGCTGTGACTCTGCCAGAGTTTCCGATTTACTATTGAATATACCGCTGGAATAAGACATGGTTTCGTCCAACCAGAGTCTGTAAAAGTTATTACCCAAATCGTAGTGGTAGGAGATATTCTGTCTGCTGTTATGCAGCGAATTTCGATTTTTGCGATGCTGCCAAAGGTCGAGCAAATTCAGACTTTTATTACTCAATAAATCACTGAACACTTCACGATTGTCATAGCCGACATAAAGTAGTTCATAGAGTGAACTGGTGGCGATCGCGCCTTCATAGCAGGCCTGTGCAAATCCGAGTTCACCTTGAGTTTTAATTAACCAGGAAGCTCGGAATGGGTTAACCACTGTCAACTCGGCATGATGACCTTCCTGCTGCCCTTGAAATCGATAGGCCTGACCATAAAGGTTGAGGTTAACAATACCTTTTTCAATTTTGTTGAACGGCAGTTTCAAAATCAGACTTTCCAGCAGACTATTGGGTAATACTCGGCTAAGGAGCGAAAGCTGTGGAGCGGTATTTGTTTTTAGCATAACTTCATCTCCGTATGACTGTAATCAATATCTTCCAGGTGTTTGGGAGTACGGTGGAATTTGCCACCTTTGAGCCAGATTTTTAAGGCCCACCAGTGGATCATGAAAATAACTTTTAAACTGTTTAGAGGTAGTTGAGCAGCAACTTTAATCAGGTTTTTGCTATTCAAATCAACTGCCTTGCCAACCTGAATTGCATTCAACAATGGTTTGCTGTCTTCGGTTTCATAGATAGCCAAACGGTAGTTTTCATCAGGCCTGTTAAATCTGAATCGGTATTCACAGTTCATATTCATAAAAGGCGACACATGAAAGACCTTGTCTGCGGTCGCAGTTAAGCGGTCATCAAGCGGTTGGCCTGCGTTTGCCAAAACATAGTGATGCCACTGACCAAAGGTATTACTAACCTCGGCCACCACCGCAATTAATTCACGGTTTTTGTTATAGCCGTACCACATCGCCAAAGGGTTGAAACTAAACCCGAGATAACGAGGCATACATACCAACTCAATACGCTCAAAGTGCTCATCAATGCCATAGTCAGCCATTAACTCGGTAAACCAGTCACGCCAAGACTTGTCTGAGCGAGCCCCGTAATCTTGACTGTACAAACTGACTAAATTAAAGCGGTTAAAACCGAGACCTTTGACCGATTGCAAATCAGTTTCAACACTGTCAACATCAACTCGAAGGCTAAACACCCCATATTGAAAACGGTACGCCATCGGGAAAAAGCGTTGATGCATGACTTGCCCAATATAGATCTGGCTACTCATAGCACTCTCCTAACTCGCCGCCTGAATAGGTTGCTGTTCATCTTGTCGATCAATATGCTTGTCAGATGCAGCGTTAGAAGCGGTGCGAATCAGATCCAATTCAAACTGTTTATGATCGTCTTCCGACTCTTCCCACGGCAGTGATAGATTCCACAGGCGTGCCAGATCAACCGAACTTTTCAAGCCATCTTCATGGAAACCGTAACCAAAGTAACTGCCACATAACCAGATGCCACTGCGGCCCTGTAAATCCATCAATTGACTCTGAGCCTGCATAGCATCTTTATCAAACACCGGGTGCTCATAGCGAATCTCTTTCAGGGTTTTAGCCGGATCAGGTTTATCAATTGGGTTTAGAGTCACCATGTAATCTTGATCGGTGTCCAAATTCTGTAATTGATTCATCCAGTAGCTCACCGCAACATGAGTCTCTGGAGACTGCATATCACGCAGGTAATTCCAACTAGACCAGGCCGCTTTACGTGTTGGCATCAATGCCAGGTCTGTGTGTAGATAGGCCATATTTTCCTGATACTCAAAATGCTGTAGAGGCGCAAATTCAGTTTTCAGATCAGCATCCATCATTTGCCAGGCCTGGTCGGCATGACATCCTAAAACCACCGCATCAAAGTAGTCTTGTTTACCAGAAGCTGTGGTCAATTTGACACCATTGGCCTGTTTTTGGACTTTATCTACCGGGCTAGAAAGGTGAATTTTAAAATCGCTGTTTTGAATAATTTTGTCTATATAGGTACCTGAACCATTGGTCACCGTTTCCCATTGAGGTCGGTCTTCAATATTTAACAGGCCGTGGTTGGCAAAAAACTGTAAAAAGCTCCGGGTTGGAAACTGCATCATGGTTTCAACAGGACATGACCAAATTGCAGCCGCCATCGGTAACCGATAGTGATCGCGCATGGCCGGAGAAAACTCATGTTCAAGTAAATACACTCCCAAAGACTGATCTAATGCGTAGGAGGATTTGAGGTCATTTTTGGCCTGTCGATTGAAACGCATAATTTCCAGAATCATGCTCCAGTGTTTTGGCGACAGTAGATTTCTACGTTGTGCAAACAAGCCATTTAAATTAGTTCCCGAATACTCTAGATCACCTTTATCAATCGAAACTGCAAAGCTCATATCGGTATTCTCGGTAGCAACTTGTAAATGCTCAAACATCGCCGTCAGATTTGGATAGTTAGGTCGGTTGAAGACAATAAATCCTGTATCGATGTTCAAGACTTTGTCATTCTCGGCAACCGAAACAGTATTGGTATGGCCTCCCAAACGGTCATCTTTTTCAAATATCTCGACTTCATAACGCTGGCTTAAAAACCACGCTGCACTAAGCGCACTAATCCCACTTCCGACGACTGCAATTCTGTGAACTTTTTCCTTATCACTAACTAATTCAAGGTGTGTTTGTTGTGGTGTTGTTTGCATTTTTCCGTCTCCAAAATGGGCTTAATTAATATTTATACATTAGTTATACAGAAAGTCAAACTTTGTTATACAATAAACTTAACCACTAAAAAAAGGCGCTCCAGAATGCAATCTCAACAAACTGAATACAAAGACAAAGTCTGGCTAGTTGGGGGTTCTCAAGGGATTGGTTTGTCGCTTACCGAAATACTGCTCAACAACAGCTACCTAACATTAGTCTCTTCGAGAAATTGCGAAAGCAACCAAGAGCTCTTGAAGCTAAAACAACAATATCCAGATCAACTATTTCTAATGGATTTGGATGTGACCAATTCAGAAAATATAGCAGCCAAAGTTTTTCAGGCCTGGAATATTCTTGGCGGCATTGATATTTGGTTCTACAATGCCGGTAGCTATGACCCCATGCCAATTCAGGAATGGAAATTAGAGAAATTCATCAGTATGAATCAGGTGAACTATATCGGCTGTGTACAACTAATGATCGAACTAAGAGATAAGTTTTTGAAACAGGGGCATGGTCGCTGGATTTGGAATATCAGTCTCGCTTCCGATTTTGGGCTCCCCTATGGAGGCGGCTATTCGGCTCCCAAAGCAGGCCTGTTAAATTTAGCAGAGTCTTTACAACCGGAGCTTAAAGCCCACAATATTCAATTACAAGTAGTAAATCATGGCTTTGTTAAAACCCGTTTAACCGCCAAGAATGATTTCCCAATGCTCGGATTAATGGAACCTCAACAAGCGGCTGAAAAAATTTTCAGCGCATTTAACAGCGAAAAATTTGAAACCCGTTTTCCTTTCAACCTGGCCTCAATACTTGGGCTGATTAAACGCCTGCCAAAACCCTGGTCACTGGCGCTAACCAAAAAGATGTTGAAACATGAATGATATAGAGCAACACAACCTAGAAAAACGCTTTTTAGAATATCTACAGGCCTTTGAAAATCTGAATAGAGACAACCTATCAAGCGACTTGATCCCAAGATTTTCTGCTACGGCTGAATTTAAAGACCCTTTTAATCACGTCTTTAACTCAGCAGACATCTCAACCATTTTCGAACACATGTTCAACCAGGTTCAGCAACCTAAGTTTGAAGTTTTAAATAAAAGTTTTCAGTTTCCAATCGGAATGGCTTACTGGAAATTCAGTTTTAAAACCTCTGCCAAAGACAATGAGTCTAAAGAGATTATTGGCATGAGCCGAATTGAGTTAAATGAATATGGTCAAGTGATCAAACACATCGACTACTGGGACTCTTCTGAATATGTTTACGAGAAAGTACCGCTACTCGGAACACTGATTAGACTAGTCAAAAAACGATTGAGCGCCAATGACTCTAAATAAGTTGAATTGGTTGCAATATGCGCTGCTGGCAGCTCCAATTGCGATGCTCGGTTGACCGGTCTATATCTATCTGCCCGGATACTATGCGGAAAACTTTTCTATCAGTCTCTCAGCAATTGGATCTGCCCTGCTATTTGCTCGAATTATCGATGTGTTTACCGATCCGCTTATCGGCTACTGGAGTGACCGTGTAAAACAATCACTGAGCCGCCAAAAACAGATTGTTATCGGGGTAGTTTTATTGATTCTGTTTATCAATCCGCTGTTTTCACCACCAACCGACACCGTCAGCTGGTTGCAACTCTTCAGCTTGAGTTTTCTGAGCTACTTTGCCTGGACCTTAATACAGGTCCCCTATCTTGCTCTGGCAGCAGAAATTATTCATAACAAACCGAACAATACCCTGCTAATTACTGCGCGTGAAGGCTTTGCCATTTTTGGTGTATTACTGATGCTTATACTGCCGTTTATTCTCGATCAATCGGTCACCGAAACGGCGTTTTATAAAAATTTCTTGCTACTTTTCAGCGTGTTGATCTTGCTGACAGCTTTCTGGCTTTACTATCTGCCAACCACTCGAAACCATAAAGCGGAATCATCTGAATCCGTAACAGAATCAGCAATCAAACACCCACTAGAACAGATTAAAACCATTAAATCCAAGCACCCGGAAGCACTTTTAATTCTGCCGCCCTACTTTCTCAATAACCTTGCCAATGCGATTCCAGCCACGCTATTTTTGTTCTTTGTGGAACAGTTTTTGAGCCTTAAGGACGCCACCGGAGAATTTTTACTGGCCTACTTTATGGCAGGGATTATCTCACTACCTATCTGGCTGAAACTGGCGAATAAATTTGGCAGAATTCGAGTCTGGCGAGCCTCAATTCTTCTCGCAGTCAGCAGCTTCGCAGCGGTGTTCTGGTTAGAACCCGGAAACTACAATCTGTATATGGCAATTTGCATTTTAACAGGCCT
>DBOI01000005.1:0-2176 GCA_002299245.1 Hydrogenovibrio sp. UBA650 | reverse complement strand
AGATTGGCCAGCAGGTGCAACAACAGACCCAAAACCTCAATGGCCTGCTGTTTGGAATCTGGGGAATGCTGACTAAATTCAGTTTAGCCTTGGCAGTGGGGTTTAGTCTGCCGTTGTTAGATTTGGCAAAACATCTGCAGCTCGATAGTAATATCAGCTTACTGTTGCTCTATGCGCTACCAGCAATTCTGTTAAAAATCTGGGTATGGAAACAACTAAGCTCAATAAAAAGCAGGCTTCAATTAGACAACCTCTAAGCCTTATGTGATTCCTTACTGAAAAAACGTTTATTGCCCCTTTCAACTATCGCACCAGCCAGGCGTTCAACACCGTGAATATAGGCAGAAGTTCGCAGCGAACACTCATGTTTCAGTGCCAAGTCATAGACAACATTGGCCTCTTTACTCATGATTTTTTGCAGCTTTTGATTGACCTCTTCCTCTTCCCAATAGAGACCCGAACGGTTCTGAACCCACTCAAAATAACTGACGACTACTCCGCCTGAATTTGCCAATACATCGGGAATAACCATGATTCCGTTCTCCTCCAAAACCTCGTCTGCCTGTGGCGTAACCGGACCATTGGCAATTTCTAAAACGGTTTTAGCTTTAATTTCACGAGCATTGAGCTGAGTGATCTGATTCTCCATCGCAGCCAGAACCAGAATATCCACGTCGAGTGTTAGCAACTCTTCGTTGCTGACATTTTCAAATTCCAAAAGGTTACAGACCGAGCCATCACAATAAACCGATGCTAACTGGCTCTGCTCCTGTTTAAAGCGATAGATATCTTCAATATTCAGATTGACGGTACTGTAAATACCGCCGGCAGAGTCCGACACCGCCATAACACGATAACCCTCACGCTGTGCCAGACGGGCAAAGTTGTAACCAGCATTACCAAAACCCTGAACCGCAATCGTCATCTCCGAAGGGTTACCGCCGGTTCGGCGAATGTATTCATTCAGCGCATAGAGAGCCCCCTGACCTGTCGCCGATTCACGGCCTTCCGAACCACCTAAATGCACCGGTTTTCCAGTAATCACTGCCGGCACTTGGCGACGAGAAATCATGCCATATTCATCGGCCATCCAGCCCATAATGGTACTGTTGGTATAGACATCCGGTGCAGGAATATCACGGGATTCGCCAACCACATCGGCAAAGGCTCGAATATAGCCACGAGACAATCTTTCCAGCTCCATTTTGGAAAGCTCTTTAGGGTTGACCATAACTCCGCCCTTGGCACCGCCAAATGGCAGGCCGGCTACCGCACACTTTACCGTCATCCAAAAACTCAGCGAGGTTACCTCATCCAGGTTTACTCTAGGGTGAAAACGAATCCCTCCCTTGGTTGGTCCTCTGGTGTCATCATATTGAACTCGATAACCGGTAAATACCTTCAAGCTACCATCGTCCATCCGCACTGGAATACTGGCAATAATGGCACGTTTGGAAACCGACAGGCGTTTAATAACTTCCTCATCGACTTCTATATATTTAAAAATAGGTTCCAATCGCTGCTTCGCAAGTTCAAACATCTAACACTCCTGGTGTAGGTTGAGGTTGTATTTTCAGTAGCATACAAGCTTATGACATTTAATAAAGAAAGGGAAACAGAAGATTCATTTCAAATCCAAATTTAAAGGCTTGGCATTTTTCACAGGCATAAAAAAACAGGCCGCAGCCTGTTTAATGAGAATTGAATATTGTTATTAGATATAAACGTCTACATTTCTACCAACCGCACTCTCGTTTGCTTCCTGTACGGGACGAGCTTCTCTAGATGGCTCTTCAGGTACCGCTTGCTGAACTTGAATATTTTGTTCAGTCTGCTGAGTCGGCTGAGCAGTGGTTTGCAAATTATTAGCATATTGCTGAGCA
This sequence comes from Hydrogenovibrio sp. UBA650, assembly GCA_002299245.1. Taxonomy (GTDB): domain Bacteria; phylum Pseudomonadota; class Gammaproteobacteria; order Thiomicrospirales; family Thiomicrospiraceae; genus Thiomicrorhabdus. Next base: position 293 of record DBOI01000005.1, on the reverse strand, counting down.
TAACTTGCAGAAGCTGGATTAACGTTCATTTTCGACTCCTTGCCAAACTAACTTTACAATCTCATTTTAATCTTTAACTCATTACAAAGTCAATTAGTGGCAAATATACTCAGTTTTTATGCTTGGTGCAGTTCGCAAGATTCATCATCGCAAGGATTGACTTCAATCGTAATATGTTCCAACTGTTTAAACTGTTTGAGTTTGGCTTTGTAAGCTTCCGGAGTATCAGGTTTATCAGAGACAATCGAAATAATCGCCGCATAATGGTTAGCACTGACTTTTATTTGAAGAGT